>JAHHQW010000009.1 GCA_020026195.1 Prevotella sp. | reverse complement strand
GTACTCCAACCTTTGTTAACCTTAAATCTAATACTATGAAAAACACGATGCAAAGTTAGTGCTATTTACGTTCTCTGCAAACTTTTTGCCATCTTTTTTCTAACTTTGGTATGCTTTTTGATTAAAATCAATATCTAAACAGCGAATTTAAAATCTAAAATATATATATTGTGTTTTAGCCTTGGATAATAAACATTCCTGTTCTTCCATTTTCTTGTAAGAATATTTTATCATAATCAAAAATTTATGCTTTATACCTTATTAATATATATACCCTTATAAAACCAGTCTTAATCCTTATCTTTTTGTTTGTTTTAGTACATAAAATACAGACTGTTATATTAAAGTAGGTCAGTGAGAAAGCAATATTAACAATAATGCGTAAAAAACTATAAATACTAAAATAGTTGTATATTTATTTGGAGGTTAAATTTAAAAGGTGTATTTTTGCACATACATAAAAGGAACAATAATAGTCCAATTAAAAATACTACTATGGAAGTTAAAAAAATTATGGCAGCCTTAGAGGCTAAGCATCCTGGAGAAAGTGAGTACTTACAGGCAGTTCAGGAAGTACTCGAATCAATCGAACCGATTTACAACCAGCACCCCGAATTTGAGGCAGCAAAGATTGTAGAACGTATGGTAGAACCCGATCGTATCTTCACATTCCGTGTTACATGGGTAGACGATAAAGGTGAAGTTCAGACAAACTTGGGTTACCGTGTACAGTTCAACAGCGCTATCGGCCCGTACAAAGGCGGTATCCGTTTCCACAAGGCAGTTAACCCCTCAATGCTGAAATTCCTCGGTTTCGAGCAGACTTTCAAAAATGCATTGACAACACTTCCTATGGGTGGTGGTAAAGGTGGTTCAGACTTTGACCCCGTTGGAAAGTCAAATGGCGAAATCATGCGTTTCTGCCAGGCATTCATGACAGAACTTTGGAACAACATTGGTGTTGATACAGATATTCCTGCTGGTGACGTAGGTTGCGGTGGCCGTGAAATCGGTTTCTTGAACGGTATGTACCAGAAGCTCGCTCGTAAATACCACACTGGCGTTATGACAGGTAAGGGTATGACATGGGGTGGTTCAATCCTCCGTCCCGAGGCTACAGGTTTCGGTGCTCTCTACTTCACAAACCTCGTTCTTAAGACAGCTGGTAAGGACATCAAGGGTAAGACAGTTGCTATCTCTGGTTTCGGTAACGTAGCTTGGGGTGCAGCAACAAAGGCTACAGAACTTGGTGCTAAGGTTATCGCAATTTCTGGTCCTGATGGCGTTTGCGAAATCCCTGCAGGTGTAACAAAGGAAATGATCGATTACATGCCTGTTATGCGTTCTTCTAACCGTAACAAGGTTCAGGATATGGCTGACAAGTTCCCCGGACTTGTTAAGTTCACAGCTGGTAAGAAGGCATGGAGCGTTAAGTGTGACATCGCACTTCCCTGTGCATTCCAGAACGAATTGAATGGTGATGACGCTAAGGAACTTATTGCAAACGGTACATGGTGCTGCTGCGAAGTTTCTAACATGGGTTGTACACCTGAAGCTATCCACGAATTCCAGTCTAAGGGTATCCTCTTCGCTCCTGGTAAGGCAGTAAATGCTGGTGGTGTTGCTACATCAGGTCTTGAAATGACTCAGAACTGTATGCACCTTTCTTGGAAGGGTGAAGAAGTTGATGAGAAACTTCACTTCATCATGGAAAGCATCCACGAACAGTGCGTTAAGTTCGGTAAGGAAGCTGACGGCACAATCAACTACGTTAAGGGTGCTAACATTGCAGGTTTCATGAAGGTTGCTCAGGCAATGCTCGAACAGGGTATTATCTAATAAATAGATAGTTTGATTAGACAAATATTTTTAATAATATTTATCTCATTTATAAGCTTTACTTCTCTCTTCTCTCAAGAGAGGGGTAAAGCTTCTTTTTATTCTCACAGAATACACGGCAGGTATATGGCAGATGGTACAAAGTATCATAGAGACAGCCTTACGTGTGCTCATAGGACTTATCCTTTTGGAACTTTATTAAAAGTAACTAATGTTTCAAATGGAAAGGTCGTGATTGTGAAAGTTTGTGACAGGGGACCCTTTAAACGAGGGCGTATTATAGATCTTTCTTATAAGGCAGCAGAACAGATAGGAATGATTAACCACGGTGTGGTGACAGTTGAATTAGAACCAGTTCCAGAGAATAAAATACCTCTAATATTAGATGTAAACTGTGGCCTGAAAGGCATTAGGTTCCTGAAGAGTTATCAGTATGCTGTTCCTGTTGCAAAATGTCCTAAAACATTTCATAATAACATCAAATTCCACGAACTTCCACTGGCTGTTCCTCCCAAAAAGAGACATCGCTGGTTTAAAGTGTATTATAAGTAGAATTTGCGTGCGCTAATTCTTATTTTAACATTACATACATCCGTGTGCAGGCATGTGATGTGAAACATGATGTTGTCCTGTTAATACTTGTTTTATAGCTTAATTCTATTGCCTTAAATAATAAGGCTTGCCACATTGTACATTCTTTATTTACAGCGTGTGATATCATTAAAAATTTGTGGTATCTGCTTTATTGAATATTTACAAAAAAACTCGCAAGAAGATGATAGTTCTTGCGAGTTGTCAATTCAGTTTGTATTTATTTAGTTTATACGAATATCATTATCAGCAGTTGGGCTATAATGACCTTTGCAAACATACATAAAGGATAAACGGTAGCATAACTTACAGCAGGGCTGTCTCCTTCAATTGTGGTGTTTGCATAGCCGAGAGCCATCGGGTTGTTTGTACTACCACACATCATGCCGCATGTACTTCCGAAGTCCATCTTTTTCACCTTGTAAGCGTAAGCACCCATTATGGTTACCGGAATAACAGTTATTAAGAAACCAATGAGTACCCACAGAAGTCCTTCCGGACACATTACTGTTTCAAAGAATTTAGCTCCCGTATTGAGTCCCAGACATGCAAGGTATAGTTCGATACCAAGACTTCTTAACATTAAGTTAGCACTTTCTGTAGTATAAGTCACGAGGTGGAAACGTGGACCGAAACGAGCAATTAATATGCCGACTACGATTGGACCACCTGCAAGTCCCAGACGTATAGGCTGGCTGATTCCAGGAATAGCAATAGGAATAGATCCTATTATAAGACCAAGAATTATGCCTATAAAAGTAGAAACAAGGTTAGGTTCGTGCAGAGTCTTTACTTTGTTACCTAATAACTTCTCGACGTTATTGATAGCACCCTTTTCACCAACGACAGCAAGACGGTCTCCCAACTGGAGTACAAGGTCGGGGCGCGCAAGAAGACGAACGCCACTTCTCATTACACGGGTAATGTTAATGCCGTAGCTGTTTCTTATCTTCAGAGATCCTAATTTCTTACCGTTGATGTTAGGCTCTGTAATTGTTATTATCTGCGATTCGAACTGATTGTCTATAGTGTTCCAGTTGATATCCTTTGTATTCCAGTCTTTCTTTTCTTCCGTTCCGAAGAGCATGCGTATCTGGTCGACATAATGTCTGTCGGTGACAACAAGAACTTTATCACCTGCATTCAGAATCATGTCCGAAGTAGGCATTATAACCTTGTCGTTTCTCCACAGACGTGATATAATGAACTGTGTGCCAGTTTTTATACCAATGTCCTTTATACTTGTACCAACAATACCAGGGTTGTCGATGATGAAAGTAGCTATGAAAGTATTATCCTTGTCTTCGCTGTGTGCTGCTTTGTTCTGAGTATGTCTTGCAAACAATTGTTTTACGATTATCATGCCCAGAATTATGCCGACGACACCAAGAGGGTAGGCGACGGCCCATCCAAGAGCAGCGCTTGTAGCATCATGTCCCATCTGTGACAGAGTCTGCTGTGCCGCACCAAGAGCAGGTGTGTTTGTCGTAGCTCCACACATTATACCTACCAGAGTCTTCATCTCCAGTCCGTCAATGAAACTGAAACTTATTGTCATCAGTGTAGCAATGAGTACGGAACCCAATGCAAGCATGTTCAAGGTTATGCCTCCGTGTCTGAATGAAGAGAAGAAACCCGGACCGACTTGTAAACCTAATTCGTATACGAATATAACAAGACCAAAGTCCTGTGCATATCGTAGCATTTGCTGGTTAATCTCAAATCCGAGATGTCCCATTAAAATACCAACGAAGAAAACGAAGGTTACACCAAGTGAAAGTCCAAAGAATTTGATTTTACCTAAAGCCGAACCGGCAGCGATAATCATAGAAAGAATGATTATTGCCTGCAAAGGAGTGGTGGGGTCTATAAAAAGACTATATAGCCAATCTTTCATATAAAAAAATAATATACCTAAATTACAGCGCCTTTCTGAGAAGCACGCATCCCTAAATTTTATGGTGCAAAGGTATGAAATAATGCTGTAATATGAAAAAATATAAGAAAACTTTGTCAGTAACCTATATATTTACGAATATAGTACTATTTTATGTGAGAAAAATACCAATAAAAAGATTTTCGTCAGTATGGAACAGACGTAAATATAAAAATATGTCATCGCATTTTTATTTTGAGCTAAATAAAATTCATGTTATTTATTTTCATGTTGATTTTGGTAGTACAGATTCTTTCTTGTCATTAAAAATCCGTATATGCTTGTTTAAATCGAATTGGTTGTGTGTCTGCTGGTACGTATGAATATTGCTAATATGTACAGGTGTGTTTGCTGTCTGGTATACGTGTGTATGCAGGCTTGTACACATGTGTCTATAGCGTAGGAATGCAATGCTTGTGATGAAATAAATGCTAATAAGTTTCTTATCTTGTAGACCTTTGTCCTAAATATTTTGTGATTGTAGATGATGGTGAAATATTTTTGAAGCGTGAAAGCAGTGTGTATTGGTGATTTGCATTTACGTATTATGATTGATAACTTTGTATTTTGTTAAGAATCATGCACCTACACCTATATTATAATAGTAAATAAAAAACGAGTATGGTTGCCCATGCTCGTTTCCATATATATTGATAAAAAATTAATTTTCTTTATAAATCACTTTGTTTGCACCCGATGTAATGTGTAAAGCTTCCGGGTGCTCGTGTATAAAAGAATCTATGTGGCGGATTCTTTTCTGTTCCAATATCTCGTCAACGGCAATTAAGATACCGGTTTCCTCTACATCTCCGAATCCGTAGTTGATGGCTGTACCGAACATCTTCATTGTTGGGCTCAGACTCATGTATGCATTAACTAATGGCGGGATATTGTATCCGAGTTTCCTGATCTGAGTGTTAAGAATACGATAATCGTTCTTAAAGTCATCGCAGCAGAACAAGTTCTTTAATTCCTCCTCGTCAGTCTCTATCTGCAAAGGCTTTTCGGGAATTATAAGATTGTCATTGTCGTTGAAATGTTTTTTCAGAAAATAAAGAATCATGTCTCTTCCCTTTCTTATATAAGAAGGATACATTGTCATCTTTCCGAAAAAATATTTTACATTCGGCATAATAACCGTAAGAGCTCCGAGACCATCCCAGAGATTGTCGAGTGCGAATAAGCTTTTAGATCCTTTTCTTGTGCTCTGATATTCTACAGATACGAAAGAGCGTCCAAGTTCTATGGTCTGCGGAAGGTATTCACGGATGAATTTTTCTGAGAAGTTGAACATGTGGCTTGTTGCCAGTATGGGCTGTCCCTTTTCGTCCATATCTACGTCAGTACCAAGCATATAACGATAACCTCCTATTATTTCTTCTTCTTCAGGATTCCATACTAAGAGCTGCTTGTATCCGTTCTCCTTTGTGTCGAAATCGTCAATGTCGGCACTCTTTCCTGTGCCTCCTCCTGCTGCACGGAAAGCAATTTCGCGCAGACGGCCGATTTCTTTCATGACGTTGGGAGAATCCTGTGCCGTTATGATATAAATCTCGTTATGACTTTTATTTGTCATACGTAACTGCTTGTCTGCAGTGAGTTCGCTTTTTAGGATTTCCTTATCTATCGGTTGGATTATCGTTTCTTCCATGCTTTTTCCTTAAAATTCTTTTATAGTTCGTAAACTCGTTTATATACATATTCGGCCCATTCCTTTGCTGTCTTGCTATGGTCGAATGTCTGCCATGGAATAGGCTTTCCAATTGAAATGGTGAACGACTTGTGCACATTCTTGTACATCTCGTCTACCAAGAATAACATAGCAATATTAACCTTGAGATTCAGCATCTTACAGATGTTAGCAAGGTTGTAAAAGAAATGGGAATTCTGTCCGCTGAAATGGATGGGAACAACGTCTCTGTGTGTTTCTACACTTTTTGAAATAAAAGTCTTTTTCCAAGGGAGGTCTCTGATTTCGCCTTTTATCTTTCGTGAGCACAGACCAGCAGGAAACATAAGAATGTGATTGTCTCCCTTGAATCCTGTTTCCACCATCTGGGGGAAACTTCTGCTCTGGCCTCCGGTCTTGTTGATGGGAATACATACTGGAGCAAGTCCTGGGAGATTCATGAGAAGGTCGTTTACCAGATATCTGAACTTACCATCGTAATGACGTCCGATTACAGAGCCGAGTGCCACACCGTCTGCTCCGCCCAGCGGATGATTGCTGACGAAAGTGTACAGACGTCCGTCGTTCTTGTCAGGTAAATTCTCCAATCCTTCGATGTTGAGTGTCATGTCGAGATAACGTACACATTCTTCAAGCCAGTCTACACCGGTAAGATGTCTGCTCTCCCAAAGATATTTGTTTACTTCGTCCTGATGAACAATGCGTTTTAACCAGTTTATGACGAAAGCAGGAACATGTTTTGCCTTGTTCCCCATTTTGCTTTCCATTATGTTGTAAACGTCAATTGTGTTATGTATTTCTTCACTCATCGTCTTCTCAGTGATTTTTGAAATTACAAAAATAAGTCAAGTTTTTGAATTAAGTAGCTTTTTATAAGAAAAAGTGGAATATTTGTCAGGTTTTACTGCAATTTTTGTCATTTAACACAATTCTGTGGAGAAAAGTGGATAGAAGTGGGGATTTATTTGTATCTTTGATGGCTAAATGGATGAACGGTTGACGCATGAGGTTTTTTGGCAACATAGAAGCTAAATTAGATCAGAAAGGGAGGGCATTTTTCCCTGTCGTATTTAGGAAAATACTACAGGATGAAAATGGCTCAGGTGTTCTTGTGTTGCGAAAAGATGTTTATCAGCCGTGCATTGTAATTTATCCTGAAACCGTCTGGTACAGACTGATAGACAATCTCCGTAGCAAACTTAACATGTGGAATCGTGCTCATCAGCAGATTTATCGTCAGTTTGTGTCGGATGTTGAGGTTATAAAACTCGATTCAAATGGCCGTCTGCTTGTTCCTAATCGTTACAGAGTATTAGCGAATCTTGATCAGAACGTAAGTTTTATCGGGATGGATGATTTTGTCGAACTATGGGGTGAGTCAAATACAAAACAGCCTTTCATGGATTCTGACGAGTTCAAGGATAAACTACAGGAGATAATAAGCGAATAGAAGTAAACAAGACAAAAGATTTGGATAAACTGATGACAGAAAATACATACCACGTACCGGTTCTGCTTAACGAAAGTGTCGATGGTCTTAACATTCATCCTGGCGGAGTTTATGTAGACGTCACATTCGGTGGTGGCGGACACAGCCGAGAAATATTGTCGAGACTTGATTCAGATTCTCATCTGTATAGTTTCGATCAGGATGCCGATGCAGAAGACAATATCATTGCTGACGATAAGTTTACTTTTGTACGCAGCAATTTCAGGTATCTTAAAAACTGGATGCGCTATTACGATGTCGAAGGAGTGGACGGAATCCTTGCCGATCTGGGAGTTTCAAGTCATCATTTCGATGATGAGGAAAGAGGCTTCTCTTTCAGATTTGATGCTCCGCTCGATATGCGTATGAACAAGCGTGCGGGTAATACGGCAGCCGATATCGTAAATAATTATGACGAATCACGTCTGGCAGATGTATTTTATCTTTACGGCGAAATGAAGAATTCGCGCCGTATAGCATCGGAAATAGTCAAGGCTCGTCAGAATTCTCCTATAAACACCACGGGCGAGTTTGCTGACGTAGTGTCAAAATGTATTAAGCGTGAAAAAGAAAAGAAAGAACTGGCACGTCTTTTCCAGGCACTCAGAATAGAGGTCAATAACGAAATGTCTGCATTGAAAGAGATGCTGCTTGCAACGACAGAAGTGTTGAAACCAGGAGGACGACTGAGTGTGATAACATATCACAGCATTGAAGACCGGATGGTGAAGAATGTAATAAAGACAGGTAACATAGAGGGACGACAGGAAAAAGATTTCTTCGGCCGTTCTCAGTCGCCATTCAGACAGATAAACAACAAAGTGATTGTAGCTGATGAAGAAGAAGTTATTTCTAATCCCAGAAGTCGCAGTGCAAAACTTAGAATAGCAGAGAAGATATGAGTGCAGGAAAAGAAAATATAGATTTCTCGGAAAGAAAAGAACCTTTGCATGAGGCATCAGAAAAAGAAAACTCGGCAGAGAATGAGGAAGAAATAGATGAACTGGACGAAAAAGTGACATCGTTCGGAAGGATGCTCAGAAAGATCCTTTCGGGTGATATGCTTGCAAAAGATGCAATTAAAAGTCAGACAGGTGTAATCATAATCGTAGCATTCTTTATATTTCTCGGTACAAGTAACAGGTACAGTTGCCAGCAGGCCCACATAAAAGAAGAGAAACTTAAGAAAGAACTCTCTGATGCGAAGAACAGAGCGTTTTCAAGTTTCAGCCTTTTGACAGAGAAATGTAGGAAGAGTAAATTGCTGGAAGGTCTGAAGGCAATGAATGACAGTACTTTACAGGTAGCAGAACTGCCTCCGTATATTGTAGAAGTTCCACAGGAAGAATCAGATGAAAAGTAACATTAACAATAAAGATAATAAATTGGCCGAGTCTAACAAAAGTATGCTGCCACGATACAAGGCAATAGCCTATTTTATGTTGTTTGTGGGGGTGTTTATAATCTTTAAGACCGTATACCTGAATACATACAAAAAAGATTATTGGAAAAAGGTTGAGGCGCGACTGCTTAAGAACAATGCAGAGATTATGCCGCAGCGAGGAAACATCCTTAGCTGTGATGGCAGATTCCTTGCCAGTTCGCTGCCAGAATATATACTGCATTTCGACTTCAAGACCGGAGGGGAGAAAAAAGATTCAATCCTCGTAAGTAACATTGACAGTATAAGCAGAGGACTTCACAAGATATTCCCTTCAAAAAAAGCCAGCGAGTTCAAGAGAATGCTGCTTGATGGCAGAAAGAAGGGTAAGCGCAACATGCTAATATGGCCGAAGAGAGTGGACTTTAACACATTTATGAGAGTCAAGCAGCTCCCCGTATTTAACATGGGCCGTTATAAAGGCGGCTTCTATGAAGAAAAGTTTGTTGCCCGTCGTAAACCTTTTGGTTCTTTAGCCGAAAGAACTATTGGCGATTTGTTCGGTGCTAAATACGTTCCCAAATACGGACTGGAGCTTGCATACGATTCTATATTGCGTGGAAAGAGCGGAATAAAGAACCGTAGGAAGGTGCTCAGAAATTATACCGACATAGTAGTTACTCCGCCAGAGAACGGATGTGACATAATGACAACTATTGACGTCGATATACAGGACCTCGCAGAAAGGGCTGTTATAGAAGAACTGAAAGAAATTGGCGGATATACCGGAGTTGCAATTGTCATGGAAGTGAAGACTGGTGATGTAAAGGCTATTGTAAATATCGGGAAACAGAGCAACGGCAGATTTATAGAAGATAGGAACCATGCTGTATCCGACCTTATGGAACCAGGCTCTGTCTTTAAGACTGCATCAATGTTAGTTGCACTTGAAGACGGTGTCGTTGATACGAACTATGTCGTTGATACGGGTAACGGATGTTTCGAGATGTATGGAAGGGTTATGCGCGACCATAACTGGCATCGTGGAGGTTACGGACAGATAACGCTTCCGCAGACTCTTATGTATAGTTCCAATGTCGGAGTAAGCCGTATTATTGATGATAATTACAAGCATTGTCCTGAGAAATTCGTAAAGGGACTTATGCGTGTCGGAATAGGCGAGGATCTTAAACTTGACATACCAGGTTACAGTAAGCCCCGAATCAGAATGCCTCATAAAGAGAATGGCAAATATACCAACTGGTACAAGACTGCTCTGCCATGGATGAGTATCGGTTATGAGACCCAGGTGCCACCAATCTCTGTAATCGCATTTTACAATGCAATTGCCAATGATGGAAAGATGATGCGTCCGAGATTTGTAAAGAAAGTATTGAAGGCAGGAGAAACAATAAAAGAATATCCTCCAGTAGTTCTGAAGGAACAGATTTGCAGTCCTAAGACTATAAAGGAAATGCAGAAGATACTTCTCCGTGTCGTGCGAGACGGAACAGGTAAGAAGGCAGGTTCTAAATCATTCTCCGTTGCAGGAAAAACAGGAACAGCTCAGATATCTCGTAACGGTGGCTATAAGGTCGGAACTGTGCATTATCTTCTTTCGTTTGCCGGATTCTTCCCGGCAGAAGAACCGAGATATTCATGTATAGTATGTCTTCAGAAAAGAGGTCTTCCTGCATCCGGAGGCTCTATGAGTGGAAAGGTGTTCCATGAGATTGCAGAAGGAATAATGGCAAAAGATCTGAAGATAAGAGCTTCTGAAGCAAAGACAGAACATTCAAGATTTGTTCCTGATGTTAAAAATGGAAATATTGATGCTGCGTCTGACGTGTTACGCAACTTAGACGTGGCAGTAAAAACTAATGGTAATACCGGAAAGAAAGAACGCTGGGGAAAGGCTGACAGCTCTTCGGGTACAGTAGTAATGTCTGAAAATAAATATAGCGAAAATGAAGTTCCCGATGTAAAAGGCATGGGTGCACGTGATGCTGTATTTATACTACAGAAGAAGGGACTTAAAGTGTATGTAAGTGGGAAAGGAAAGGTTCAGGAACAGAGTTTGCATCCTGGAACAAAAATAGTGAAAGGTCAGACTTGCAAACTTACGTTAGAATAGAAAAGTATAGAAGAAAAATTTAATGATAAAATGTTGTATCAGTTATTAATTTTAGGATTAGGAGGAGCTGCAGGCAGTATGGCAAGATACTTATTGTCTTACAATGTGCTTGCAGGGTATTCGGTTTTGGGATTTCCGGCAGGAACTTTTGCCGTAAACGTTATTGGTTCATTTCTTATAGGAATGTTTATGTCGTTGATGCGCGATTCTAATGCTGCTCAGCTGTTTTTCGTAACCGGACTGTGTGGTGGATTTACGACATTCTCAACATTCTCTGCAGATACTGTAAAGTTGTTACGACTTGAAAAGTGGGATGCTGCTGCATTCTATATATTTTTAAGTGTCATAATTGCTTTTGTTTGTACAGCTGCCGGCATGTGGCTTGGTACTGTTATTAGAAAGATATTTGCTTAAAACTTTTTGATATGAAGTTAAACGAACTGCTTAAGGGTATTAAAATATTAGATATAAAAGGTGGTGGCGAGCGTGAAGTATCGGGTGTAGAGATTGATTCACGACGCATCGCTGATTCGTATATGTTCGTCGCCATGCGAGGAACTATTGTAGATGGTCATGCATTTATTCCTAAGGCTTTGGAAAAAGGTGCTTCTGTTATTGTATGCGAGGAACTTCCTGTAGAATTGAAAGAAGATGTTACTTACGTAAAAGTTGCGTCAACAGAGGATACCGTAGGTAAAATTTCCACTGCATTTCATGGTAATCCGTCGGCACATCTCAAACTTGTGGGTGTTACAGGAACCAATGGAAAAACAACCATAGCTACTTTATTGTACAATCTTTTTGGAAAATTAGGACACAAGTGCGGACTTATTTCTACAGTTTGTAATTATATAGGTGACCGAAAGATAGATACAACACATACAACTCCTGATGCAATAGAGCTTAACGAATTGCTTGCTGAGATGCTTGAAGCAGGCTGCGAATATGTTTTTATGGAATGCAGTTCGCATGCAATTGTTCAAAAACGTATTGGCGGACTTACGTTTGCTGGCGGAATCTTTACTAATCTTACGCGCGATCATCTGGATTATCATAAGACATTTGAGAATTATTGCAATGCAAAGAAAATGTTTTTCGATAATCTTCCCGCAAAGGCATTCTCTCTTATAAACTTAGATGATAAGAACGGAAGGGTGATGGTGCAGAATACAAAGTCTGAAGTACATACATATTCTGTAAGAACCATGGCCGATTTCAAAGCCAGAATACTTGAGTGTCATTTTGAAGGAATGTATCTTGAGATTGATGGTACGGAAGTAGGCGTTCAGTTTATAGGAAAGTTTAATGTAAGCAATCTGCTTGCCGTATACGGAGCAGCAAGACTTCTTGGTAAGGAGAAGGACGAGATTCTTCTTACGTTAAGTACACTTAAGAGTGTTAGCGGAAGACTTGAACCTGTTAAAGCTGCAGACGGAAGAACAGCTGTGGTAGACTATGCCCATACTCCTGATGCATTGCAGAACGTGCTGTCTGCAATTCGCGAGGTGCTTGACGGTAAGGGTAAGGTAATTACTGTTTGTGGTGCAGGCGGTAACAGAGACAAAGGTAAACGTCCTTTGATGGCAAAGGAAGCTGCCAAAGGTAGCGATACCGTTATACTTACGAGCGATAATCCACGTGGTGAAGATCCAAACGAAATAATCAGAGAGATGGCAGAAGGACTTGATGCTCCTATGCGTAAGAAGACACTTATGATTACAGATCGTCGCGAAGCAATACGTACGGCCTGTATGCTTGCTACGAAGAATGATGTTATTCTTGTGGCTGGTAAGGGACATGAGACCTATCAGGAGGTTAATGGCGTGCGCCATCATTTTGATGACAGGGAAGTATTAAGAGAAATATTTGATAATAATTAATAAGGAAAGGAAATAAAGATGTTATACGACCTGTTTAATTTCTTAGAACAGTACGGTCTTCCTGGTTCCCATATCTGGGGGTATGTGTCATTCCGTGCGATACTTGCACTTATATTGTCTCTTATTGTGTCTGCATGGTTTGGCGAGAAATTTATCAAATATTTAAAGCGTAAGCAGATTACGGAAGTACAGCGTGACGCAAGCATTGACCCGTTCGGTGTTAAGAAGATAGGTGTCCCCTCAATGGGAGGTGTCATAATTATCACAGCAATAATAATCCCGGTACTTTTGTTGGCGAGACTTAATAATATATATGTTATCCTCATGGTGATAACCACTTTGTGGTTAGGATTGCTTGGAGGTCTTGACGATTATATTAAGATTTTTAAAAAGAACAAAGAAGGACTAAGCGGAAAATATAAGATTGTCGGTCAGGTGGCTTTAGGACTGCTGGTGGGACTGGTTATGTGGTCAAGTTCGGATGCTAAGATAAATGAGAACGTTACCATAAAAATAGAGAATGGCCAGGAAATAGCAGTCAAGCATCGTCAGGATGCTGCTAAATCGCTTAAAACAACAATTCCTTTTGTTAAGACACATAACTTCGATTACTCAGATCTTACAAGTATCTTTGGTAAGCATAAGGCTAAGGCGGGATGGATATTGTTCGTAATTGTAACTATATTTATTGTTACGGCCGTTTCTAATGGTGCTAATCTTAATGATGGAATGGACGGAATGTGTGCCGGTAATTCGGCCATTATAGGTACTGCCCTTGGTATATTCGCATATGTAAGCAGTCATATCCAATATGCTGCATACCTTAATATAATGTATATACCTGGTTCGCAGGAACTGGTAATCTTCTTCTGTGCATTTATAGGGGCACTCATTGGTTTCCTGTGGTACAATGCTTATCCTGCACAGGTGTTTATGGGCGATACAGGTTCGCTGACAATCGGAGGTATTATTGCCGTAGGTGCAATATTAATACATAAGGAACTGCTGTTACCGATACTCTGCGGAATATTCTTAGTTGAAAGTCTTTCTGTAATTATGCAGGTAGCTTACTACAAGAAGGGAAAGCGCAAAGGCATAAAACAAAGAATCTTTAAGAGAACTCCGATTCACGATAATTTCAGAGTTCAGACTTCACAGCTTGATCCTGACTGCAAATATGTATTTACAAAACCGGATGGAGCATTGCACGAAGCTAAGATAACGATAAGATTTTGGATAATCACCGTCATCCTGGCGGCATTGACTATAATAACATTGAAAATAAGATAATAAAGAGGATATTATAATGAAAAGAATAGTTGTATTAGGAGCCGGTGAAAGTGGAACCGGAGCTGCTATATTGGCATCAAAACAGGGCTTTGATGTTTTTGTTTCAGATATGTCTGTTATAAAGGACAAATATAAGGAAATGCTGTCCTCACGTAACATCAGCTGGGAAGAGGGTCATCATTCTGTTGATAAGATCCTTAATGCCGACGAAATTATAAAGAGTCCTGGCATTCCCGAAAATGCAGAACTTATTCTGAAAGCAAAAGAGAAAGGTATACATATAATAAGTGAAATTGAGTTTGCAGGCAGATATACAAACTCTCGTCTTATCTGTATTACAGGCAGCAATGGGAAGACAACAACTACATCGCTTATCTATCATATATTTAAGAGTGCCGGTTATGATGTCGGACTCGCAGGTAATATTGGTAAGAGTCTTGCTTTTCAGGTTGCAGAGGACCCGCATGCTTATTATATAATTGAACTGAGTTCTTTCCAGCTTGATAACATGTACGACTTTCATGCTAACATAGCAATACTGCTCAACATTACGCCTGATCACTTAGACAGGTATGATAACTGCATGCAGAATTACATTGATGCTAAAATGCGCATCATCCGTAATCAGACTCATGATGACACCCTTATATATTGGAACGATGATCCTATTATTAAGAGAGAACTTAAGAAATATGACATCAAGGCTGTATGCTGTCCGTTCTCAGAAATTAAGGAGAAGGGCTCAATCGGTTATATAGAGGAAGGTGAATACAAGATAGAACAGCCTACTCCTTTCAATATGGAGCAGGAAGATCTCAGTCTTACAGGCAAACATAATCTTTATAACTCTCTTGCAGCAGGCATAGCCTCAAATGTGGAGGGCGTAAAGAAAGATATCATACGTAAGAGTCTCTGTGATTTCCCTGGTGTAGAACACAGATTAGAGAAGGTATGTGTAGTTCGTGGTGTACAGTATGTCAACGATTCTAAAGCAACAAATGTCGATGCATGCTGGTATGCTCTTGAAAGTATGAAAACTCCGACAATATTGATTTTAGGAGGCAAGGATAAAGGTAATGATTACAATGAAATAAAAGAACTTGTGAAGAAAAAGTGTACAGCTCTGGTTTATCTTGGTGCTGATAACACGAAATTACATGCATTCTTTGATGGTATGAATATTCCTGTACGTGATACTCATAATATGAAGGACTGTGTACAGGCATGTTATGAACTTGCAAAACCAGGCGATACGGTATTGTTGAGTCCTTGCTGTGCAAGTTTCGACTTGTTTAAAAATATGGAAGACAGAGGACATCAGTTTAAAGAACTTGTAAAGTCATTATAATGATGGAGAAAAAGAAGAAGTCGTTAAGTCTGAAAGGTGATAAGGTGATATGGATGATATTTTTATTACTCTGTATCATCTCTATTATTGAGGTGTTCAGTGCTTCGAGTATCCTGACATATCGTACGGGTGATTATTTGTCTCCTGTAATGAAACATGCAGGTCTGCTGCTTGTTGGTGTAGTCATGGCATTATTTACCATGCGTATACCATGTAAGTATTTTCAGGCTGCAACCTTATGGTTACTTCTCATTTCTTTTGTCTTGCTGATAGTGGCTCTTTTTGTGTCGTCGAGTACCAATGGTGCTAGTCGTTGGCTTAACATAGGAGGTATTAATTTTCAGCCTTCTGAACTTGCAAAAGGTGCTGTGGTTCTTGCCGTTGCACAGATATTGAGTTTTAGGGATAAGAACGAATTTTTTAAGTATAAGGCATTTAAGTTTATTCTTATAGTTTCTGGATGTATGATAATTCCTATCTTCCTCGAGAACTTTTCTACAGCAGCTCTTCTTTCATTGGTCGTATTCCTGATGATGATAATAGGGCGCATACCTGCAAGACAGTTGATAAAACTTGTAGGAGGTGTAATAGGAATGGCTGTCTTGTTTCTTGCATTTGTGTTCATAGTTCCAGATGAAGAAAAAATAGAAACAGCACAGGCTGATACTGAAATATCCATAGAAAAGACAAAGGAAGTTAAGGAAAAAAGGAACTTTGTACAAAGTCTGCTGCACCGTGCCCCTACTTGGAGAAACCGTATAATAAACTTCATGGAGCAAGGTGATGTGAAGCCTGAAGATGTAGATCTTGACGGTGATGCACAATGGGCACATTCAAATATTGCCATAGCATCTGCAGGTTTTATTGGCAAAGGGCCTGGAAATTCTACGGAAAGAGATTTCCTTCCGCAGGCATTCAGCGACTTCATATATGCAATCATTGTAGAGGAATGGGGTATATTGGGCGCAATCCTGGTATGTTTTCTCTATATTTTCTTGTTGTTTAGGACAGCTTCGATTGCTGGTCGCTGTGCAAATTCGTTCCCTGCTTTACTGATAATGGGTATTGCCCTTCTTATTGTTGTGCAGGCAATGTTCAATATGCTTGTGTCTGTCGGAGCAGTTCCGGTAACAGGTCAGCCATTACCGCTTATAAGTAAAGGTGGAACATCATCAATTATCAACTGTATATATATAGGTATAATACAGAGTGTCAGTATATCTGCAAAGAAAAAGAGTCAGGAAGAGAAAGTTATTCCTGCAGAATCTTAGATAAATGTATCTTTAGTGTACATTTTATAGATATAATAAATAGAATAGTTAAATTTGCAATAACATATATAATTGTAGCATCATGGAAGATGGATGTTTAAGAATAATAATAAGTGGAGGAGGAACAGGGGGGCATATATTCCCGGCAATATCTATTGCTAATGCAATAAGGAGCAAGCATCCTGATGCGGAAATATTGTTTGTTGGAGCTGAAGGACGTATGGAAATGCATAGAGTCCCAGCTGCGGGATACGAAATAAAAGGACTTCCCATCTGTGGCTTTGACAGAAAACATCTTTGGAAGAATGTATCTGTTCTTCTTAAGATATGGAAGAGTCAGCGTATGGCTGCTAAGATAATAAAGGAATTTAAGCCTATGGCAGCCGTTGGTGTTGGTGGATATGCAAGTGGTCCGACATTGAATAAATGTGCATCTATGGGTATACCATGTCTTATACAGGAACAGAATTCATATGCTGGTGTAACAAACAAACTTTTATCAAAGAAAGCTTCAAAGATATGTGTAGCTTATGAAGGAATGGAGCGTTTCTTCCCGGCAGATAAGATAATACTTACAGGAAATCCTGTACGTCAGTCATTGCTTGAGAATAATATGACCAGGGATGATGCGGTAAAGAAACTTGGATTAGATTCTCAGAAAAAGACTATACTCATTGTCGGTGGAAGTTTGGGCGCACGTACAATTAATGAAAGTGTAATGCAGCATCTTGACGATATAGAAAAGTCTGGTGCTCAATTTATATGGCAGACAGGAAAATACTATTATCCTGAGATCTGCAAACGAATGGAAGGAAAGAATCTCCCGATACTTCATATTACAGAGTTCATCAGTGATATGGGAACTGCATATAAGGCTGCCGATCTTGTTATAAGCAGGGCTGGAGCTGGAAGTATATCAGAGTTCTGTCTTATAGAAAAGCCTGTAATTCTTGTGCCGTCGCCAAATGTAGCAGAAGATCATCAGACAAAAAATGCTATGGCACTGTCTACGCGCGATGCAGCTATATTGGTTAAGGACATTGAAGCTCCTGAAAAACTTTTGCCACTGGCTGTGAAGACTGTTAATGATAGTGTAAAACTAAACAGTCTATCGAAAAATATTGCAAAGATGGCTTTGAGAAATTCTGCTGAGATAATAGCAGATGAAGTAATAAAATTAGCAACGAACAAAAAATGAATATAGAAGACATTAAAAATGTATATTTTGTAGGAGCTGGTGGTATAGGTATGAGTGCTGTTGCACGTTATTTCCTTCATTGCGGAATGAATGTTGCAGGTTATGATCGTACTGAAACAGAACTTACACGTAAACTTTCTGCTGAAGGAATGTCGATACATTATACAGACGACCTTAGTCTTATACCCGACGAATTCCGTGACAGAGAACATACGTTGGTTGTGTACACTCCGGCTATTCCTGCAGACCATAAGGAGCTGTCGTTTTTCCGTAGTGAGAACTATGAGATAATGAAACGTGCCCAGGTTCTTGGACTTCTTACAAAGAGTAATAAGGCTTTGTGTGTTGCTGGAACACATGGAAAAACAACAACAACGTCAATGTGTGCTCATATTCTTCATGAAAGTCATGTGGATTGTAATGCCTTCTTAGGAGGTATAACAAAGAACTACGACACTAACTATATTCTTTCAAAAAATAGTGAGTATGTTGTTGTTGAGGCTGATGAATTCGATCGTTCATTCCATCATCTCACTCCATGGGTAACAGTGATAACATCTACTGATCCTGATCATCTTGACATATATGGAACAAAAGAAGCCTATCTCGAAAGTTTTGCACATTACACTTCGCTTATACGAAAAGGCGGAGCTCTTATAATTCATGAAGGATTGGAGATGCAGCCACGTATTGGTGAAGGTGTGAAATATTATACATACAATCTTGAACATGGAGATTTTCATGCAGAGAATATAAGAATAGGCAATGGAACAATTGTTTTCGATTTCATTTCGCCATTAGGTAATGTAAAAGATGTAAAACTCGGACAGCCTGTACCTATTAATATAGAGAATGGTATTGCTGCAATGGCAATGGCTCAGATGGCAGGATGCAGTGCTGAAGAACTGCGTAACGGAATGGCTACTTTTAGTGGCGTTAAGCGCCGTTTTGATTTTCATCTTGTTGATGACAGACATGTGTTCCTCTGTGACTATGCACATCATCCTAAGGAAATAAGCAGCTGTGCAGACAGCCTTAGACGTGTTTACGAAGGTCATAGGATAACAGCACTTTTCCAACCTCATCTTTATACGAGGACAAGAGACTTTTATAAAGATTTTGCAGAAAGCCTTAGTAAGTTTGATGAAGTCATCCTCACGGAGATATATCCTGCACGTGAACTTCCGATACAGGGTGTAACTTCCGACCTTATATACAGCAATCTCTCGGAAGGTGTGGAGAAACATATGATAAATAAGAAGGATGTAATTGATTTTCTTTCTTCTCATAATACAGACGTGCTTGTTTTGCTTGGTGCAGGCGATCTTGAAAACTATGCTGAAGAAATAACAGAAATACTTAAACGCAGATAAAAAGAAAGATGTCTATCAGTTGGAAGAAATTATTCGTTAAGCTGTCAGATCTCATAATATTTGTGTATCTTGTAACAGTGTTTGTATCGTTGGGCAATTCGTCTAATGGCGATATGCTGTGTAAGGGTGTGGACATAGAAATGAGCAATGGCTGTACGGAAGGATTTCTTGACAAGACCCGTATAAAGGATATAATGAAGGATAACGGAGTTTATCCAGAGTCTTCAGTGATGAAAAATATCAGTACATATCAGATAGAAAAAGTAATCCGAAAGAATCCTTATGTAAAAAGTGTCAACTGTTATAAGACTCATACCGGACGTTTAAAGGTCTGTGTAGATCAGCGTATTCCTGCTTTTATGGCAGTATCGTCAGAGAGTGGCAGGTTCTTTATGGACAAGGCTGGTAATCTGATGCCTGAAAGTACAACGGCTCCTTACGTGATGGTCGTTACTGGTGTATTCAGTCGTGAATTTGCAAGCTCGTATCTTGTACCAGTTGTGGCTTATATAAATAGCAGCAAGTTCTGGCATAGTCAGATAGAACAGGTAAACGTACTCAAGGGAGGAGGTATAGAACTTATTCCTCGTGTAGGAAATCATACAGTATATCTGGGGCATCTGCCAGTACCGACAAATAAGGAAAAACAAATAAGCGACATAAATAAATTCATGGAAAAGAAGCTTACGCGTCTTTTCAAGTTCTATAAATATGGTCTCAGTAAAGTGGGATGGAACAAGTATTCGTACATAAACATAGAGTTTGACAATCAGATAATTTGTAAAAAGAATAAAATATAATAAGCGGTAGGTGTATGGAAGCAAAGAATTTTATAGTGGCAATAGAATTGGGATCATCCAAGATTACTGGAGTTGCCGGAAAGAAGAATCCCGATGGAAGCATCACTCTGCTTGCAATGGTCAAAGAGAAGTCCACAGGCTGCATACGTAAAGGCACGGTGTACAACATTGAGAAAACAGTACAGTGTGTTTCAAATATAATCAATGAACTTAAGAAGAAACTGAATTCAGACATAGCACAGGTATATGTAGGAATCGGAGGTCAGTCTTTACGTAGTGTCCGTAATACTATAACAAGAGAATTTGATGGCGAGACAGTTATTTCAGATGAGATAATTGCCGATCTTGCAAAAATTAATCGTAAGGAGAACTATAACGATCATATAATTCAGGATGCCGTCGTACAGGAATATAAGGTTGATGCACGTTACCAGATAGAGCCTGTTGGTATTACCTGCCGTCATCTTGAGAGCAGTTATTTAAATATTCTTACAAAGAAATTGTTTAATCGCAACCTTAAGAGTTGTTTTGACAGTGTCGGAGTTAATATTGCAGGTCAGGTTCTTGCACCAGAAGCGCTGGCAGATGTAATACTTACCGATGTAGAAAAGAATATCGGATGTGCACTGATAGATCTCGGATATGGGACAACTACGGTGTCAGTATATTACAAAGGTCTTTTGCGCCATCTGTGTGTTATACCTCTTGGAGGAAACAGTGTTACACGAGACATCGCATCACTTCAGGTAGAAGAATCTACTGCTGAAGGTCTGAAACTACGTTATGGAAGTGCGTATACAAAGGTAAAGGATGTTCCTGTTGATGAAACGATATCATTAGACAAAGATCGCAGTGTAGAAAAGAAGAAATTCCTTACCATCGTAAGTGCCCGTATATGTGAGATCATAGAAAATGTTAAGCATCAGATCTCTGAAGAATATCTTGACAAACTTGCAGGTGGTATTATACTTACCGGAGGTGGATCGAACATGAAAGATATTATTCCTGCATTCAAGAACATCATGGGAGTTGATAAGGTTCGTATTGCCGATTATGTAATAACAGATATTAAGAGCAAGAATATTTTTGTGGCACGTGATGGTAGTATGAATACCGTACTTGGTATTCTTTCTGCAGGTACAATGAACTGTGCACAGCTTGAGGAAGAAGAAAATATACTTGAGATAAATAACGAAAAGGAGGATGCTGAAGTGGCAGAAGAGTCTCAGACAGCATTGAAATCAGATTCAGAATCGGTTAAGGAAGAAAAGACAGTGTCAGAGCCTGTCAAAGAAGAATTAGAGAAGGAAACTTCGGAGGAAGATGAAGAGAAGGTAGAAGAGAAACCAAAGAAACCGAGTAAGTTTAAGAAAATGTTCACGGAGTGTAAGCATTTCTTAAGAACAATGGTTACAGAGGACCCTGACGAGAATGACAATTGATAAAAACAGCTTTTGAAAATAATAAAGAATAATATAATGGAAATGGAAAATCACGAAGATAATGTTCTCGACATTTTCGAAGGACCGAAAACCAACAACTGCCTTATAAAAGTAATAGGCGTAGGTGGTGGCGGTGGAAATGCTGTGAACCATATGTACAGAGAGGGAATTCATGATGTTTCTTTTGTAGTCTGCAATACAGATGCACAGGCTCTTAATGATTCTCCTCTTCCTGTCCGTCTGCAGCTTGGTACAGAAGGTCTTGGAGCAGGAAACCGTCCTGAAAAAGCACGTAAGGCCGCAGAAGAAAGCATAGAAGACATTAAGAAAATGCTTTCCGATGGTACTCGAATGACATTTATCACGGCCGGAATGGGTGGTGGTACAGGTACAGGAGCAGCTCCCGTCGTTGCAAGAGTATCAAAGGAAATGGGAATACTTACTATTGGAATTGTTACCATTCCTTTTAAGTTTGAAGGTAAGTCTAAAATCTATCAGGCTCTTGATGGTGTGCACGAGATTTCAAAGAATGTAGATGCTCTGCTTGTCATTAATAACGAACGTCTCCGTAGAATACATCGAGACCTTCAGATTTTTGATGCATTTGCGAAAGCCGATGATACACTTAACGTAGCAGTAAAGAGTATTGCAGAAATCATTACGAAGCGAGGAAAAATCAATCTGGACTTTAATGATGTCAGTACAATTCTTAAAGATGGTGGCGTTGCCATAATGAGTACAGGATTTGGAGAAGGCGAACATCGTGTGGAGAATGCGATAAAGAATGCATTAGATTCGCCTCTGCTCAATGACAATGATATATACAATTCTCAGAAGATATTGTTCAATATAAGTTTCAGTGAGAAAACGGATGGTGAATACAAAGGTATGCTTATGGGAGAAATGGACGAAGTTCATGCTTTCATGGATAAGTTCAAGAGCTGTAATATTGAAACAATATGGGGCTTAAGTACCGATGATTCACTTGGAAATAAGATAAAGATTACTATTCTTGCGACAGGATTTGGTCTTGACAATATAGACCGTCTGCGTGGTCAGGATATTAATACAAGCAAGAGCGAAACAATTTCTCCTGAAGAAATGCAGAAATTAAAGGACCTTATGAATCGTTATTATGGTGACGGAGAAGAGGCCCTGAACTCTCATCCCAATGTTTACCTCTTTGACGACGAGGACCTTGATAATGACTATATCATTTCTGATGTCGAAAACATTCCTACCTACAAGCGTACTCACAATGAGCTTAATGCCATTAAGATAAAGGCTGCAAAGGAAGAAAAAGAAGAAGAGATAAAGATAGAAGAAACAGAAGAACAGAAAACCATTAAATTCTAAATAACAATGAGTATTTTTGAACAAGTAAACGAAGACATTAAGGCATCTATGAAAGCACGTGACAAAGTGCGCCTGAATACTCTCCGTAACATCAAGAAAGTATTTCTCGAGGCTCTTACAGCTCCGGGAGCAAGTGAAACTCTTGAGGATGCCGATGCACTCAAGATTATAGCAAAACTCGCTAAGCAGGGAAAAGACTCTGCCGGAGAATATGCTGCACAGAATCGTCAGGACCTTGCAGATGAGGAATTGGCACAGGTTGCAGTGATAGAAGAATACCTGCCTAAGCAGATGACTACAGAAGAAATAAAATCTGCGGTAGAAAAGATTGTTGCTGAAACAGGCGCATCTTCTATGAAAGATATGGGAAAGGTCATGGGAATTGCTTCAAAGCAGATGGCCGGCCGTGCTGATGGCAAACTTATTGCAGATACAGTAAAGGCTGTACTGACAAAATAATAGTTTTTTAAATATCCGGTATTTGCAGATTTAATTTGCGAATACCGGATATTTTGTAAATTATATACTGAGCTTCAAGATATGTTCTGCTAAGTATATTCTATAATCCTCCGAAGTGAACTTTCTTAACTCCGGCTTTTCTTAATTCTTGTTTTATATCCGTTATCGTTCCTGTAGGAATGTCCTTGTCGGCTTTCAGCGAAACCTCCATCTTATCAAGGTCTTCCGAAGCAAGACGCTGCATGAATTCAGAAACATATCCTTCTATTTCATCTTTCTCTATCAGTTTATCGTTAAGCTGAATACGTCCGTCCTTACCTACGAATATATATAATGTGGTAGATCGGTGTTCAAGTTTCTGGATCTCCGTACCGTCAGGCATTATAAATTCCACACGTATGTCAGCCTTACGAATGTTCGTAACAATCATAAAGAAGAACAGCACTGTGAATATAAGGTCGGGCAGTGATGCTGTGTTCAGTCCCGGAACATCGTGTGATGAATTACGTTTGTTTAAAATCATGGTTTCTTCTCTTTCTCTTCTGTGTTATACACTTCGGAAATATGTTGTTGATAGTATTTCTCTACCGCTTCGTGCTGATTTTCGTTGCATGCGGCAAATGTAACACCGAATTTGCGCATTGCAAGATTGTCGCGTAGTTCTCGATAAGCCTTGTCTATTATGTCGTGCACCTTAAAGTACGATTCGTAAGGTGCGTCCCGATGAGTCTCTACTGATATAATATGTTTGTCGGTAATCATACATCCGCCTAACATTGGAATGTCCGTTAGATGTTTCTCTGGCAGAGAGTCAGATGCCGAAGGATTATCTATGAAATTCTTAAGTACATCCTTTAATTCATTGGTCGAAGTTTGTTTATCACGGCACATCACCGAGCCGTCTGCAAGAATCCTTATATCCATTAGATTCCTCTGTTCTATCTGCGAAGGTTTCAGAGTCTCGTCATAAGATAATGAAGGTAGAATACGTGTAAGTCCCTTATCCGGATCGAGCGATGTAGTAATAAGAAAGAGTATCAGCAGTACAAAAGAAATGTCTGCCGTCGAAGTTGTATTAAGCTCCGGAATCTTTTTATCAAGTCTTCTGCGTCCGAACATACCTTTAATGTTTCTGAATTCTTCTGTTAATACCCGACATGCCATAAACTACAGCCAGCACAGCCACGCCTAACAGTATTTCAGTTGTGTGTATGAACATGTCAGTAAGGCACAGCCATGATGTTTCGTTGTATGAACGGCCGTTTATTATTATTGCTGTATTCGAAGAAGTAACATAAGTAACTATAAGAGAAATTATAAGTAGCGAAACGACAGCCGCAGATATCTTTCCGGCAGGGATACCTCCGGTTACGTTAAGTACATGTCCGCGACAACGGGCAAACCAAAGCATAGAAGCAAATACGGCTACGCATGCTGTGCCACCAATAAAGAACATAAAATTGATGAGGTTGTCGGTGTGTGCAGGATTTATGAATTCGGTATTCTCTTCCCAAGGCTCATTATATCCTGACGAAAAGAACACAACGAACATAATGGCACTCAGCATAATTAGTATGATGAGTATAGCAGAAGAAATCTTTTCTTCTGACCAACGTCTGTCAATATTATTATTCTTCTTCGCTGCCATTTCTCAACTTATATTTCATTATGGCATCCAGAAGAGAAATTGCCGATTCCTCCATCTGTGCCGATAAATGTTCTATCTTAGAGAGAACATAATTGTAAAATACCTGAAGTATCAGTGCCGCGATAATACCAAATATTGTAGTTATCAGGGCGACTTTCATACCAGCAGCAACAATTGTTGGACTTATGTCGCCAGCCATCTCTATTCTGCTGAACGACATCATCATGCCTATTACAGTTCCGAGGAATCCGAGTGACGGAGCCATGGCAATGAATAACGTTATCCATGAACAGTGCTTTTCAAGATTAGCTGCCTGAACAGAAGCGTAAGCCACTACAGAACGTTCAATATTGTCTATACGCTCAGGTATTCGCAGCAGTCCCTGGTAACATATAGATGCCACCGGACCACGAGTGTTACGACATATATCCTTTGCACCTTCTACATCGTTATTCTCAAGTTTTTCATCTATGTCATTCATAAATTTCTTAGCATTAATTTCCGACATAGTTAGATAGACTATACGTTCTATGCATACGGAAAGACCGAGAATCAGAATAAGTGCCACCATAGACATGAATCCAGGTGAACCCTCTATGAACTTTTGTTTCAGCAGACTGTGCATGCCCTTATCTGCTGAAGAAAGAACTACGGCATCATTACCGGTATTCTCTTCAGAATCTACAGTATCGGATGTGTAAGCTGTTTTTGTGTCGGCTGCTGCGTTTTGCAACGAGTCGGCTGCTGAAGCAGCTATGCAGACTGTAGCAAATATCAGGCATAAGTATAGTCTTATAAGCACATTCTTCATATAATATGTCTTTGTTATAAATCGTTTGAAAGTTCTATCACCTTGTCGCGACAATGCTCCATGAGCCATTTAGGTGTAGATGTCGCTCCACAGATACCTATGGTCTCAATACCATAAAGCCATTCTTTCTCAATTTCGTTTTCGCTTTCTATCTGATGCGAATTGGCATTAATCTTTTTGCATTCGTTGAACAACACCTTACCGTTACTGCTCTTTCTTCCACTAACGAACAGTATAAGGTCGTGGCGTGATGCGAATTTTGCAATGTTAGGCATTCTGTTTGCGACCTGTCGGCAAATGGTATCGAAACTCTCAAAATGAGCTTCGGGAGAGATGTGTTCGCGGATATACTCTATTATTCGTCCGAATTCGTCAAGTGACTTCGTAGTCTGTGAATACAGATAGATGTCACGGTTGAAGTCTAAGTCCTTTGCATCTTCAAAATGCTGTATCACGCGTGCATTGCCGTTAGTCTGTCCCACAAGTCCTAATACTTCAGCATGACCGCTTTTACCAAATATTACTATCTGTGCATCGGGTTTTGCCTCATACTGCTCGCGGATACGCTTTTGCAGTTGAAGAACCACCGGACAGGTAGCATCAACAATCGTTATACCGTTATCGTTGGCAGTGCGGTAAGTCGTAGGAGGCTCGCCATGAGCCCTGAGAAGAACCTTTTTTCCATGAAGCTTTTCAAGATCATCGTGGTTGATGGTTATGAGTCCCATGTTCTTAAGACGTTCGCATTCCATACCGTTGTGTACAATATCGCCCAGACAGTAAAGTTCGCTGTTGTCTTTTTTAAGTTCTTCTTCTACTTTTTTAATAGCAGTGGTAACGCCAAAGCAGAAGCCACTGCCGGCATCTATTTCTATCTTCATTTGTCTTTAGATTTTGAGAGCATCTCGAAATAAGAATCAAGCAGGTCGCCTGCTGCCATGAACGAAGTCTTACGGCCAGTTATGACAGAGTTTTCAGCACCTTCGATCATCTTTATTATCTCAGGATTGTTATAGAAGTTATTTCTAAGCTCTTCGTTAATTGTTTCGTACATCCAGTACTTGTTCTGCTGGTTACGGCGGTATGCAAAATAACCCGATTTCTTAAACTTGTCAATATGATCGAACACCATGTCCCATATTTCCTTCAGTCCTGTACCATAGTAACCTGAGTAGCACAGAACTTTAGGAGTTATTCCGCTTGCGGGGAGTGGGAAAAAGTGCAGCGCGTTACGGAAGTTCGTTGCAGCAATACGACATCTGTCCACATTGCTTCCGTCACATTTGTTAATAGCAATACCATCTGAAATCTCCATGATACCTCGCTTGATACCCTGAAGCTCGTCACCTGTTCCGGCAAGCTGTATGAGTAAGAAGAAGTCCACCATAGAGTGACAGGCAGTCTCGCTCTGACCAACGCCGACGGTCTCTACGAAAATCTTATCAAACCCCGCAGCTTCGCACAGAATAATAGATTCACGAGTCTTTCGTGCCACACCTCCTAAAGAGCCTGCTGATGGGCTGGGGCGTATGAATGCATCAGGACGGTTGGCAAGTTTCTCCATACGAGTCTTATCACCTAATATACTGCCTTTGGTACGTTCAGAACTCGGGTCAATGGCTAATACAGCCAGTTTGCCTCCTCGTTCATCGAGAACGTGGCAGCCAAAAGTATCAATAGACGTACTCTTTCCAGCTCCAGGTACGCCGCTGATACCAATACGCACAGAATTTCCGCTGTAAGGCAGACATTTTTCAATGACTTCCTGTGCCTTTGACTGATGGTCAGGGTTTACACTCTCCACAAGAGTGACAGCCTGGCTGAGTATTGTGATGTCGCCTTTCACGATGCCCTCTACCATTTCAGCGGCAGAGAGTACACGGCGGCGGAAGCGTCCTTTCTTTAAATAAGGGTTGACGATAGCGGGCTGTTCTACGCCCGAATTTACTGTAAGACCTTTATATTCTTCGCTGTTTTCAGGATGTTCCATAGTTATTTAATCTTTATGTGTATTATTATTTTTGATTTGTCGGGGTCGTCGGTAATCATAAGAATACGCGGTTTTGCGCCTTTCTTTTTAAGTTGTTCGCGTACAGCAGTAATCTTTAAATTAGCTTTCTTGCCCGGTTCTATTTTCTGTTTGTTGAGTTTTATCTGTATGCCGGCTGTGAAGAGCTGCATCGACTTAATTGATAATGTGCTCTTGCCGGTGTTAGTTATTTCTATCTTTCC
The DNA here is from genome assembly GCA_020026195.1 of Prevotella sp. Lineage (GTDB taxonomy): Bacteria > Bacteroidota > Bacteroidia > Bacteroidales > Bacteroidaceae > Prevotella. The sequence continues at coordinate 28,177 of JAHHQW010000009.1, read as the reverse complement.
GTGTTTTTTATCCTTGCCGTCAAAAGTTCCGAGGTCAAGAGTATCGGTAGAAAGACTTATGTGCGGTGCATTAAGTCTCTGTGCCTCTGTAAGGTCTTCTGTAGGAGGAAGGAGGACCACCGAAACGGGAATAGATTTATCGGGAGATATTTTCTCGCCGATGGTAGTACCTAAGTAAACGGTAGACTTTGACAGACCATAATCGTGCAATGCTTCTGAGTTTAGGGTTATTCTGATTTCTCCGGCTGCTTCAGGCTTCAGCTTTTCAGGGGTAGCCTCAGCCTTAAGATAATCAGGCAGATGCATGATGGTTGGTTCTACAGTCTTAGTTCCGGGGTTCATTACGTGAACTATAGTCTGTAGCACGTCACCCTTATTGACATCATCGAACTCAAGTTCCTCAAAGTCGGTGCGCAGACCATTTATCTCATACGGATAAGAACGTCCGTAGTCGGTAATTTCAGTCTTTACTACACCGCTGAAACTTAATTCCAAAGGCTCTCTGCTGCCATCAGCATAAACCAGAATATACTTGTAGAAATGTCCTAACATACGAGCATTGAACTTAGCCGAAATGACGAAGTTTCTGCCTCCCCTTATTTTTTTAGGGTAGTCAATGTCTATGCATTCGCATCCGCTGTCGATACTGTCAATAGTTATGTGTTTCTTACTATCGGTTTCTATTTCGAAGTCAACCGTGTAAGGAGAATTGAAAAGTACCTGTCCGCAGTCGATATGCTTTTTTACGGGATGCAGTACCTGTGCACTTAAAGGAATTGCAGCCGTTGTAAGTAATATTAGAAATATCTTTTTTAATTTTCTCATCCGAATTCTTATTTCACTGTTATTATATTAGCCTTTGTCCTTGCGCTAAATGCAGGAGCATAAGCACATTGTATCTTGCATGTACCTGTGGTATATGAGCCCTGTCGGTCAATGTAATATTCTGTCTCTATTATATGTCTGCCCTTAGGCATCATGTCAAAATAATAATATGCAGCATTGTCCTTCATGCTACAGTAATAACGTCCGTTGTATCCACTTATTTGATTTACGGGTTCCATACATGCGGCACGTTTGTCTGTTACTTGTACAAAATCGTAGTCCCTGTCGGTAACTATTGTTAGTCTGACCTTTATTTTACTGCCTACGGTTAAGGTATTGTCGGTTATTATTTCACGTTTAATACTTATTCCTGTTGAGGCATCGTCAATGTCTTTTACGTCAGAAGTATATGTTCCGTACATAGAAAGCCATGAAGTACCATTGGTCTTTTTACTGATGCTTATGTCAAACCTGTTTCCTTCTGCCGATGTCTTTATATATCCGGTTCCTGCTGTCGATGAACTTACGCTTTTACCGTTTATATTTATAACGGCATCGTTATGTACTGTCTTTACGTCGGAACCACCGTTGGTGAATGCATATATAGCATTTACTGCATTGATAGGAGTATCCCATGAAGTAGTACGCTTTTCCTGTAACAGCCACTGTTTCATCTCCTCTATTGTATCAGAGTCTTTCGGAGATACCTGCTTCAATGCTTCTATTGCCATTACCTGTGTCGGAATCTTATAGTCGAACCATGAATATTCTGCTGTCTCAGAGTCGTAATAACGTCCCATGGCTTTGTTATAAACAGTATATTCCTTAATGCTGTTAACAGCCTGTATGGCTTTTTCTTTAATTCCCATGTTGTAGAAAATTACAGCAGCCATGCTCTTTTCATAAATATTCATGTCAGACATTTTGTGCTCTCCGAGCATCTTTAAGAGAGTCTTGTCGTTTTTATCAGCCTTTTCTCCACGCAGTGACTTGATGTATAGATATCTTATATCAGTCGGAGACAGTCTGTGTAAGTCTGAGTTCTTCTTATTCATCAGTTCTCTACGAATTTCTTCGGAAAGATAATTCATGGCCTTGTCGGTTATGCCTTTCAGGATACCATTACTTTCTGTCATCGTTTCAAGACGTACGAGCATTTCAGCAACTGTCATTGTAATGTATTTATTGCCTTTCATGCCGCGCCACCATCCCCATGAACCATCAGCAAGCTGCAAAGAACTTAGTTTCTGCACAGCATCGTTTATCCTGCTGTCCATGGTGTTGTTGTCAAACAAATCTTTAAGTTTACGCATCATTTCTGTTTCCGACTCAGCTTCTGCAATCCATGGCGTTTCCTCAAGAACCATATCCTTAAGTTCTTCGTTCCTGTACAGGTTACTGATAAGAGCTGTGCCGTCTTCGTTTTTGTTCCAGCCATTTATCACATTTTTAATGGCAGGAGATGCATTGGCAATGCTACGTGCCATTATGTTGGCATAAATTTTTGTTGCCGTACTTATGGCATCGTCCTTGTTAGTTTCTGCTATTGAAGGCAGTGCCTGTATGACAAACCACTGCGGATTTTCTGTGAATTCTATTGTTACACGTTTGTCGGATACATCTTTGCCAAACAAATCGTCAGTATTTAGTTTGTGTGTCCCAGCCTCAGTGATGTCAGATACTTTTGTGGTGGTAACGATTTCTTTGTCTGTCAGAATATTGATGTAATGCTGTTCGCCGTCACTGAAGTCTTTGCCTTCTGCAAACATTCTGCATATAACTATTCCTGGTTCTATTTCGGCATCGAAATTAAATGTAACGGCAGATGTCTTTCCCTTTGCGGTAGAGAAATCAGAATGCCTTTCTAATATAACCTTTTCGGTTTCGGCATCACATATCTGCATTACGGCCTTTCCGCGTATGTCGTTTTCAGAAATGTTCATTATGCGTGCTGAAATAACAGTTTTGTCACCGTGACGTATAAATCGAGGCATGTTGGGCTGTAGCATGACTTTCTTGCTTGCAACGATTTCGTCTGTGAAAACTTCGTTTGACATTTCTTTGTCGTTGGCGAATGCCATGAATTTCCATGTCGTGATACTCTCTGGGAGTGTAAACGAAATGTTTACATCACCCTCTGAATCTGTAGTAAGAGAAGGGTAGAAGAATGCTGTCTCGTTAAGATTCTCTCTTAACTGAGGATTGTCAGATGTAACTGTTTCTTCTGTATCTTCTGTTTCTGCAATTTTCTCTTCTGCTGCAACAAACGAACCGAAACTCTTACTCTTAAGTACAGCGTTCTGTCTGGTTACGTTGTATTCAGGCATACCCATCGCATCCGTGCCTCTTAAATGTAAGTGGTATTCGTTAAAATTAAATGGAGGGAAGAGTTCATAAATGTTGTCTTTAGAGTATTCCCATTTTACGTCAGCCTGCATGAAACTATACTGACTGCTGTTACTCTCTGTTCCTGTCCATCTTGTGAAAGGAATGTAACGTGCCAGTCCGTAAATTCTGCTCCATCCGTGATGTATGATATTATCAAGCGACATATCATACATTGTGGCAATGACTGATGCTTCCGCTGTCTTTTTATCGTTTCGGCTTACATGTAATGTCCACTGCTCTTTCTGTCCTGGAACAAGACGGTTGCGGAAAGTAGTCCACTTTATATCAAGTTCCTTCTTAGGCAGCGCCTTCTTTATCTCTGCGTTACGAGTATAAAGATGACCGTTCTTTACCCATGCATAAGTTATAAGAATGCCGTCACCATACTCGTCTTTGTAATTCAGATTAAAAGTCTTAACCTCATTGTCAAGGCTGAAAGCCCCCATCTTTATTATCTTATTACCAGAAATCACTGTGTATAAAGCATGAACATCGTTGAGGCTGCTGCCTATCTGCATTGATACGCTGCTTCCGTCTGTCGGGAATGTATCGGAAGTAATATAGAACCATTCGTCTGTATTATATGCTGGTACTTTGTCGTTGAGAGAAAATAGAATGAAATCATGTTCAATCTTTTCGCCCATTGCAGTTATTGTTAGTTTGTGTCGTCCCGAATTGATGCCGCCGATTATTTTATTGAGGTCTACGTCACTGTTAGCCTTGACCATATAACCTTTGTTGTTGTCAATATAGAACGTAACATCAGTATCTATATCCTTTCTGGCAATGTTCCTTACATTGAATCTTATCGTGCCCTTTTCAGAACTTTCTATTTTCTCAGGCATGTTACATTCTATCCATACTTTTTTTTCGCTTGCAGGCAGAGAAAGTCTGCCACTTCTTGTTTCGCCTGCTGTATCAGTTACGTATGCATCCACTATGAAGTTATAGCATACTCCGTTCATGTCGGCATTTGATGTTAGCGGAACGTCTACGGAGAACGATCCGTCTTCAGAAGTGACAGTATTGCCACTGGTGATTACAATGCTGTTCCTGCTTGAAAGATATGGATACCAGTACAAGAAACGTCTTATTTCATATTTTACTTTGGCATTCTGTATTGCAACGCCAGCAAAACTCATAGCCGTAGCTTTTACCTTTACGGTGTCTCCTAAATGATACTGTATTTCTGGATCGTTAAAACGTACCTCAAAAGTAGGACGTTTGTATTCTTCTACCCTGATGGAAGTATAGCCAGAACGGCTGTCTGTTATACTGAATGTACCGTTAAGAGTTTTTGAAGGCAGAACGAATTCTGTAGAAGCCTTTCCGTATGCATCTGTGGTAACAGTCTTCTGTGCTATAACTTTATAGTTGGTATCTTTCAGAGTAATGTTTATGTTTGCTGCACTGTCGGCCTTGATGTCTCTTCCCATTAAGTTACGATATGCCACTACTGCGACCTTTACAGTCTGTCCCGGACGATAAACAGCCCTGTCGGTAAAAATTGCCGTGTGGCTTCTGTTCTCTGTATTGTTGTAAAATCCGAACGATTCACTTATTCGTGTGGCAGGCATGTATTTATCCGTGCTGGTATTTGCGAATGCAGATACAGCTCTGTCTCCATGCTTTAATATTACCTCGCCATTTATATCCGTAGTTACTTCTTTTGTATAATAGTCACTGTAGCTCTTCTGGTAATATATGGTTACCGGAGTATTGGCAACAGGCTGGCCGCTTTTCAGATTTACCACGGCAATGCGTGTGTTCTTCATCGGTAACGACTCTGACATAACATAAAGATTGCTTACGTAAAGGATGTTATAAACAGCCTCCATGTCTTTTTGGTCAGAACTTGTTTCAATGATATATATGCCTTTCTTCAGAGAAGGAATAACGAATTCTTTTTTCGAGAATACATAGTCGGGAGCATCAAACGAGTTACTTATTGTCATGATACGACTCTTATGTCTGCCGTTTATAATGCTACGGTAAAAGTCATCATTTATTCCACCATCGTAGTCTCTCTTTGCAATGGCGCCTGTAGTAAGGTCTGTCTTCCATATTGTAGTTTTAATATTGCAGATGTTTCTTACGTCTTTGAGATATACCGTAAGTTCCTCATCCTCTCCAATCTGTAATTTGGGAAGTGTTACCTCGAAAGAAGGACGGGTAAGTAAATGTTCGGCATCTTTAAGTTCTGCCGAGCCTTCGAAACTTCCCCATCTTTTAAGTGACTCTCTTACAAATTTTATTTTCTCTTCGTTAGAAACCTTGGTCTTTTCGTTTAAATATCTGTATTTAGCCGTTGCGACAAGACAGCATTCCTCAATATCTCCGTAGATGGCAATGAGCGAGTCTAACTGGTGCAGATAATTTTTGTTTTCAGTATTCTTGTTACGCAGAGCCTCAAGTGACATTATAAGTGCATTCGGGCGGTCGCCTTTTTTTACAAAATAATCTCTGGCTTTTTCATACATGTCTGCATTGTATGCAAGCGATACTAAAAGACTTGTTCCTTCCTTCTTAGAAAAAAAAGGATAAAGTTCTTTCGTGGTCACTCCTGCAGTAATCTGCGGATCAGACAGCGACTTTATAAAGAAATCGTTTGCTCTGGCTGTAAATCTGTCTCTGTCTGTCTTGTCATCGTAACATCTGGATGCCTTATCGCGGTAGATGCTTCCTAAGATAGAATTGTAAACTGCATATACAATACTGCTGCGGCTTGTTTTAGCCGTAATTGTCTCAAGCTTTTTTAAGTCGACTTCGAAAGAATCGGGCGATATAATATACCTTGTTTCCATCCTTTCCTTTACAGCCTTCATAAGGTTTCCGTATGACTTCTCACGTTCAGCCTTTGCTATAACTTTGTCAAGCAATTCAATTTGAGTGGCAGGAAGGTCTTTAGCACGTTTCTCTTCGATATCCTTCCACAGTCCTCTGAAATCGTCGGCCATGACTATGTTTACAGATATCAATAAAGAAATAAGTAATGTTAAACTGAGTCTTTTCATACGTGTATGATTTTACCTTTATATATGCAAAGATAATATTTGACCGTGTAAAAACAAAATAAAAGGTGCGTTTTGTGGCATTATGGAGTGTAAAGAAACGATGTTAGATGACATATAAAATGCAATGGCATTGTAGCGGGATGATGTTTGGTCTGACACTCTCTGACGCTACGCATGCAGTAACAGCATGTTTCAGATGCGGAATGTTAATAGATTTAGCATAATGTTTTAACATATAAACGTAAAATGTTTTTTTATGTTAGTATATCTGTGCGAATTACTGTAAGGAAATCTTGTCGTGTCTTGTGTTCTCGTTTTGTAGACAATGTGTGTCTGCAAACTACTTTACGTGTGTCTGCAAACGTTTATAGGTGTGTCAGAAAACGTTTACACGTGAGTCTGCTTTTTCTTGAGACATGTTTCTTTTGAAGATAAAATATTGAAAAAGCACAAACAAGCATTGAGAAAAGTCTTTCTTACTTCTTCTGCCGATTTCACTATGTGAAGGCGTTCAGAAATAAATATAAAAAAACTGTGTCATCCGATAACAGATGACACAGCACATGTAATATTAAAAATATTCAGATGTTAGTTCTTAAGATTAAGCTCATAGAGACAAGCTTCCATTTCGGTGCTGCTTCCCATGTGCTTACCATAGTCGTCAGACAGTTTGATGCATTCCTGCCAGATTGGATTACTGCCGTTCATGCAGCAGCGTGCAAGTTTCATAACAATGTTGCAAGGCTTGAAACCTGTGTCGTTTGTAAGGTTCGTACCAATACCGAACGAACATCTGATTTTGCCTTTGCAGTAGTTGAAAATCTTGAGAGCTTTGTTGAAATCAAGTGCATTACTGAAGATGATGGTCTTTGTAGTAGGATCTATTCCAAACTTCTTGTACTTGTCTATTAACATCTCGATGAAATTAAGCTCATTACCAGAGTCGCAACGTACACCGTCGAACAATTTAGCCTGTTTGCGGCTGAAGTTAGATATAAATGATTCAGATGTATAAGTATCTGCCAGTGCTGTACCTAAGTCTCCGTCGTAAACATTAACCCAGTTTTCGAGTGCCATGTAGTTTGCATGTTTGTAACCAAACTGTGCTCCGTGGAACATAAACCATTCGTGAGGATGTGTACCGATGGGGCGCATATTGTACTTCATTGCAAGAAGACAGTTTGATGTGCCTGTGCAGTATTTGGCATCTCTCTTCAGACGCTGTATTACGAGCTCCTGTATTTCCATTGAGAAACGACGGCGTGTACCGAAGTCAGAGAATGTCATCTGGTTATCGTTAGAAAGTTTTATCTTCTCGTCAAGACGTCTGAGAACTTCCTCCTTGTCAGGAACGTGCTTTGCAAGTTTGTTTCTTACTTCAGAAACAAGTGCGAGCAGGGGAACCTCATAAAGAGTAACCTTATATAAGAAATCTGTAACTTCGATGTGAAGGTGACGGTTCTCGTCTACGCTAACTTCAATCTTTTCAGGGTCGAATCTGAAAGAAGACAGCCATTCCCAGTAAACACGTGGTATGAATTTGCATGTGCTTGTCATGAAGTTAAGTTCTTCGTTGGTAAGGCTTACGTTTTTCATGGTCTGAATTTCATCTTTGAACATCTTGATGAAATCTTCGCCATACTCTGTGTTGTCGCGATCGACAAATTTAAATGTGCCTAAGGCATGCGGAAACATCTTGATATAAGCATACGATGTAGTAAACTTATAAAGGTCTGTGTCCAGCATTGAATTGATAATCATAATTTTGTCTATTATGTTGATTTCCCCGCTTTAGCAGGGATTGTTTATTTTTCGTTAATTATTGCTTCAAGCAGCTTACGGTATTCTTTTGCACCTTCGGCAGCCGATTTAGCCTTCAGTTCTTCGTTCTCCATGTCGTAGACTGCAAAAGGAGGAAGCCATCCCATACCGCTGAAATTAGCCTGCAGATGATAAGGAGCTACAAGTGTCTCGATGGGATAAAGGTTATATCCTGTGGGAGAGAACTCGCTCTTTGCTGCTCCGCATGTAACGGCGACCATGATTTTCTTTCCCTTTCCGGCCATGTTGTCGATAAGTTTTATGAAGATTTCGTCACTCCATTTCTTGAGCATAGAGGGAGCACTGCCCCAGTATAAGGGGAACTGGAATAAAAGGATATCTGCCTCGTCAAAAGCCTTTCGGTATGTCTCTACCGTAAACTCTTCTTTATAAATATCCATTACCGTTATCCCTTCCAAGTCTTTTACTGCACTCAGCAAGGTCTTGTTTCCTAACGATTTTTCAATGTCGGGATGACAGCTTAACAATAGAATTTTTTTCATTATATTCGTTTTGTTATTGATTACTATAATGCAAACGTAATAAATATATTTAAAATAACAAATAAATATTCTCTGATTTTAAGTGATGTTTCATTTTTGTGTATGTAATAATTATATTAGATGCTAAAATGAATGATATATTCACGATTATGAGTGCATAAAGTATATAATATGATAATCTTAGAAGATTATGCTTATATGTATGTGTCGTAATATGTCTTGATTTTAAAAGTTTGTGATTTATGTTGCAAATATTAAATGTATAAATAAACTATATAAATGTTAGAATGTAATCATTATAGCAGTATAATGTGTTAAAATGCGCTGATAATAATATATTATAGTGTTAAAATGTAAATTTATTGTATTTTATTGTGATAAAATGTATTTTTAATGCTGGTTTTTTTGGATTTATAGGTATAAATGCATATATTAGCAAAACAATCTAATAAAATTATAATCTATGGAAAAGAATTTTACGAAAATGATACTTGCCGGTATGGCAATGTTGACATGTTTAAGTGGTGAAGTAAATGCACAGAAAAAATGGTGTCTTAGTCAGATTGATACTCAGCTTGAGGAGAATCGTACTTATTGTGGTTATGATGATCAGGGTAGACCTGATAGTATTTACATCTATGTAGGTTATTACGACGAAGAAATCTATCGTCTTATTGACTATGATGATAAAGGTAACATAATAAGTGAAGGTGGACATTGTGTATTACCTGGTGATACAAAATACACTAAGACATACATCATAAATTATAGTTATGATGAGAACAATAGGTTGGTTTCTCGTATAAACTATAATCTTGATACGTGGACCGGAACAGGTGAATACCTTCTTGGTGGTGTTTATAAGTATTCTTATGATAATAAGGGAAGAATGGTTCAACGTAAACTTTATTGGGATGAGAATTGTACGGATCTTTTCGAAGAAACTGATTATATATATAATGAAAAGGACTTAAAGATTAAAGAGGTTTTCAATAGAATGGACTTTAGTGGTTCTTTATATGAAGAAACAATTATTTTTTATGAATATGATGACAAGGATCGTCTAATACATACTCGTACGGATGTATTGAACCATCAGAAAGGTGTAATGGAAGAATATTGTAATGTCGCTTACAAGTATGATGCAAACGGAAACCTTACAAATCGTATTAACTACGGAACAAATCCTGAAAATCCTAACGAAGAACACAGACTTATTTATTATACCGATACATTAGCTTCTGATGTCGCTATGCCTATCAACCTTGAGGATGATATGGACTTCTTCACACGTTCTACTAATGTTGTTAAACAGGATTCTATTTACAGACTTGATGCAGAAGGTCAGGTGTTTAGTCTATTCGGTGTCCAGGATTGGACTTATACAGAACTTGGTTCTCATTCAGGTATTGGAAATGTTTATGATAATAGCAGATTAGTTGCTGTTTCCAGGGATGCTGATGGTAATCTTATTCTCAATGGTGTTGACAGAAACGAGAATATACGTATCTACGATGCTAATGGAAAATTGATTAGCAATGGAGCATACAATGGAAAAGTTAATTTAAGTGGTCTGCCACGTGGTATGTATATAGTTACAACACGTAATGGAAGTGTGAAAGTTTGTAGATAGATAAATTTTAAAGCTTAAATTAAATTTACGAGCACATCAGAACATCGTTCATGGTGTGCTCGTTTTTTATGCTAACAAAAATTGCATGATATGCATATTATAACAGGTTCTGTTGTAATGTTTAAGCCTTCTTATTTGACTATTTTTGTTTCTATTTAACTACTGTGGCTTTTATTATTCTCACGTCTTCTTCAGGACGGCCGTTCTCGTCTGTTTTTACTCGCTGAATCTTATCTACAACGTCCATTCCTTCTATAACTTCGCCGAATACGGTGTACTGTCCGTCGAGGTGTGGAGTGCCGCCTATGGTTCTGTATGTCTGGCGCATCTCTTCGGTTAATTTAACTTTCCCGTCTGTTGCTTTGTCTATGCGTTCCTGCACTCTGTCGAGCATAGGATCAGAGAATACTCTTCCAGTGACGATATAGAACTGGCATGAAGAAGATTTCCTTTCTGGATTTACAGCATCGCCTTCTCTTGCCATGGCGATGCAGCCTTTCTTATGATATATCTTTGGTACGTTAAACTCTGCGTCTATAGAATATCCGAGGTCGCCTTCTCCAAGAAATGCTCCTTTCTCTGCATTCTTGCTTTTGGGGTCTCCGCCCTGTATCATGAAGTCGCATATAACGCGATGGAATAACACGCTGTCGTATACACCTTCTTCTACGAGCTTCTTGAAGTTACTGCTGTGTTTCGGAGTCTCATTGTATAATTCAATGAGGATGTCTCCCATGTTTGTCTGCATATTTACTACTGTACGCTTGCTGTCCTGAGCCTGACATGTAAATATTACGCTGAGTAATAAGAACAGAGAAAATAATCTTTTCATAATCTATTTATGGTTTTTAGTTAATAATTCTATCATAATTTCGGCACCCTTGTCCGGGGCATTGGAAGTGCCTAATGCTTCTGACATCTCTCTGTATCCTGAAAGCATTTTGTCGTGATTCTTTCCGCCTGGTAAGACATAGGACAGTTCGCGTGCAATATTCTCTACACTGAATGTGTCGGCCACAAGTTCTGTGACAACTTCTCTGTGTGCTATGAGGTTTACTAATGAGATGTATGGTACTTTCAGAATATGTTTGCGCAAGAATGCTATGACCTTTGGTATAGGAGTCTCATAACACACAACCTGAGGGACTCCGAACAATGCTGTCTCTAATGTCGCGGTACCGCTTGTTACTATTGCGGCAGTGGAATGAAAGAGCAATGCAAATGTCTCGTTGTTTACAATATGCACATCTTTTCCGTCAATATATTTCTTATAGTAATCTTGCTCAATACCAGGCGCACCTGCCAGTACCAACTGATAATCTTTGAAATTTTCGGCAGCTGCAATCATGGATGGAAGGTTGTCCTTAATCTCTTGTCGGCGGCTTCCTGCAAGAAGAGCTATAATGGGCTTGCCTATAGATAGGTTATGCCTGTTAATAAAATCTGTAAATGTCTCTTTATAAGATGATTTAAAGCTGCTGACCTCACTTTTTGTGGGATTGCCTACATAGTGTATTGGATAATTGTGCTTTACTTCAAAAAAGTCTGTTTCGAATGGAAGTATGGAGAATAGTTCGCTAATGTCGCGACGTATGTTTTTTATTCTGTATTCTTTCCATGCCCATATCTTAGGAGCTATGTAATAATATATGGGAATGTCTGTATTTTTCTTAATAAACTGAGCAATGCTGAGATTGAATCCTGGGTAGTCGATAAGTATGAGTACGTCAGGATTCCAACTTACAATATCTTTTTTGCATTGTGACATATTGCGTGATATTGTACGCAGATGAAGAAGTACCGGAATAAATCCCATGTATGCCATATCCCTGTAATGCTTTACGGGGGCACCTCCTTCGGCAGCCATTAAGTCACCGCCTAAGAATCGAAATTTTGCATTCTTGTCAAGATTCTTTATGGAATGCATGAGGTGTGAGGCATGAAGATCACCAGATGCCTCACCTGCAATCAGATAATATTTCATACAAAACGTTTTCTTATCTCGTCAATCATTCGGTAACTTGTAACATCGACATCCGTCGGTACAACAGAAATATAGTCATGTTCCAAGGCCCATCTGTCTGTGTCTGTAGATTCAGGCTCGTCGTTAGTATATTTTCCTGTAAGCCAGTAGTAATTGTAACCATGAGGATGTACGCATTTTTCAACTTCACTTCCCCACGAACCATGTCCCATACGGCATACTTTTACACCTTTAAATTCTTTAGCAAGAGGGAAGTTTACATTTAGACACACACCGTCAGGAAGTCCGTTGGTCAGCAGCTCCTTAACCATACTGCGTATGTAATCTTTTAATGGAGAAAAGTCGGCATCTGAAGAATGATTGCATAGAGAGAATGCAACTGAAGGAATGTGCTTCATGCATCCTTCCATGGTAACGCCCATCGTTCCAGAGTAATGAGTGTTTACAGAAGCATTGTCTCCGTGGTTTATTCCACCTATCACGAGGTCAGGACGGCGTGGACAAAGTTCGCTTAAGGCCATCTTCACGCAGTCTACCGGTGTCCCATTGCAAGACCATATCTGACAGTCGTCTCCGTAATCTCTTCGTAACTTGAGCTTTAGCGGAGTTGTTGCTGAAAAGGCAACCGAATAACCAGAACGTGCAGATTCGGGTGCACATACAATAAGCGTGCCTAAATCTTTAACAAATTCTATAAGACTGTTTATGCCTCCGGCATGATAACCGTCATCGTTTGAAATAAGTATAAGTGGTTTGTTATTATCCATATAAAAATCATTCATAATGGTGCAAAAATAGCAAAAAAAGGTTTATTTGTGACATTTCTCATATTAAATTTGTAATTTTGCAACTAATAATGTGCGCACAGGATAAATATTTTATGTGCTTTTCTCCTATGTGCCGGAAATGTAAAAAAACATTATGGGAAAGATAATTGCACTGGCAAACCAAAAAGGCGGAGTAGGTAAGACTACAACTACTATTAATCTGGCTGCTTCGCTTGCTACATTAGAAAAAACGGTTCTCGTAGTTGATGCTGATCCTCAGGCTAATGCCTCGAGCGGTCTCGGTGTCGATATCCGTGAGGTGGAATGCTCTCTTTACGAATGTATCATAGGACGTGCTGATGTTCTCGATGCAATTTACACTACCGACATAGAAGGACTTGACATAATACCCAGTCATATAGATCTGGTTGGTGCTGAGATAGAAATGCTTAACATCAATAACAGAGAGAAAGTGATACAGAACCTTCTCGAACCGTTGCGTCCGCATTATGATTATATCCTCATAGACTGTTCGCCTTCGCTCGGACTGATTACCGTTAATTCGCTTACGGCAGCTGATTCGGTAATAATACCTGTGCAGTGCGAATATTTTGCTCTTGAAGGAATAAGCAAGCTTTTGAACACAATTAAAATCATCAAGTGTAAACTGAACCCGAAACTGGAGATAGAAGGTTTCCTGCTTACTATGTATGACAGTCGTCTGCGTCTGGCAAATCAGATATATGATGAGGTAAAAAGACATTTCCGTGAACTTGTGTTCAAGACTGTAATTCAGCGTAACGTTAAGTTAAGCGAATCGCCAAGTCATGGTTTGCCTGTAATTCTTTATGATGCAGATTCTACAGGAAGCAGAAACCATCTGGCTCTGGCAAAGGAAATTATTAATAAAAACAGCTAATTGAAAAATGGCAGTACGTAAGAAGTTTAATAATAGCAGAAGTCATCTCAGAGAAGAAGCTCTGGGACGTGGTCTTGATGCACTCATATCTACAGAAGACGTAAGTACTCAGGGTAGTTCTACTATTAACGAGATTGATATAGAGAGCATCGAACCAAATCCTGGTCAGCCAAGACGTGAGTTCGACGAAGAGGCTCTTTCGGAACTTGCCAGAAGTATCAGGGAAATAGGTATTATACAGCCTATAACTTTGAGACAGAGAGAAGATGGCAGATATCAGATAATTGCTGGTGAACGCAGATGGAGGGCTTCTCAGATGGCGGGACTGAAAACTATTCCTGCTTATATAAAGACAGTCAATGACGAAAACGTGATGGAACTTGCGCTTGTGGAAAACATCCAGCGTGAAGATCTTAACGCAATAGAAATCGCTTTGGCTTATGAACATCTGCTTGAAACAACAGGCATGACCCAGGAACGTATGTCGGAAAGGGTTGGCAAGAGTCGTTCGTCAATATCTAATTATCTTCGTCTGCTGAGACTCCCGGCTCAGGTGCAGATCGCAATGCAGAAACAGGAGATAGACATGGGACATGCACGTGCCCTCTTGTCTATAGAGAGCCCTTCTCTTCAGATTAAATTGTTCAGGGAAATAAAGAAGCACGGTTATTCTGTACGTAAAGTAGAGGAGATGGTGCGTCGTCTACAGAATGAAGCAGAAGTTGATAATCCTGTGAAGGCAAAGTCTCATAATGCTCTGCCTGAGGAGTTTTATGACCTTCGTAATCGCCTGTCAAATGTGTTCTCTACAAAAGTGCAGATGACATGTTCTGCAAAAGGTAAAGGAAAAATAAGTATTCCGTTCGATAATGAAGAGGAACTGACAAAGATTATGATGCTGCTCGATAAGATTAAGGAATAATAAAAGGACTGCGTGAAAAGATTTGTGAATATAATATCCTTCAGACTGCTGCTCTTATCGGCATTGTTTGTATGTGCGCTGAATGTTTCTGCACAGAACGACAGTATTAAAGCTGATATGAATGCTGATACTCTGACTTCTGCAAACTCTGTTGCTTTGGTCTCGGACAGTATTAAGGACATTTCATCTTTCAAAAAGACGGTGTCGGCAGATTCTGCAAAAGTCTTGTCTGACAGTATTCCTGTCATGGGACTTTCTAAGAAGGAAATACGACAGGCTCGACGTGACAGCATTCGTCTTGCACGCGAACTAAAAAGAGCTACATGGTCGCCAGACCCTAAAAGGGCTTTGTGGCTTGCTCTTGTATTGCCCGGAGCCGGACAGATATACAATAGAAAATACTGGAAACTTCCTATAATTTATGGTGGTTTCGTTGGCTGTGTCTATGCCATGACATGGAACGACATGATGTATCATGATTATTCTCAGGCTTACGTGGATATAATGGATAATGACCCTAATACGCAGAGCTATAATCAGTTCCTGCATCTTGGAGGAAAAATAACAGAAGCGAATGCAGAAAGATATAAGACGCTCTTTAAGAAAAGAAAGGATTATTACAGAAGATATCGTGATCTTAGCTTTTTCTGTCTTATTGGCGTTTATGCTCTTTCCGTGATAGATGCTTATGTCGATGCTTCGTTATCGCAGTTTGACATATCTAAAGATATCAGTCTGAGGGTGGCTCCTTCGGTAATACATGATAGTAAACGTAAGGGAGCTCTGTCGTCGTCTTCGGTTGGCGTGCAGTGTAGTCTTACGTTCTAACAATTTAAAAGATTTATGAAAAGAATTTTATTTATAGTAAGTTTGTTCTTTATCGGAAATGTTATTGTGTCTGCACAGAGGGCTGATGGTATGATGGCTCCTGATGTTGACAATACTGATGATGCTGACGGAATGCATGAAAAACTTATAGCTGATGCCGACAGCCTTTTGAATCTCTACAATACAAGAATGTATCTGAGAGAAGATCCTGAATACGATTACAATAAAGAAAATGTGTCTTATTCGAAGGAGGAATACATCAGTCGTTTACGTCGTCTTCCAAATGTAATAGAGATGCCTTACAATGAAGAGGTTCGTAAAATGATAGATAAATATACTGGTCGTCTGCGTCGTGATGTAAGTTATATGATCGGAGCGTCTAATTTCTATATGCCTGTGTTTGAAAAAGCACTGGAATCTTACGATTTGCCTTTAGAACTTAAATATCTTCCTATTATAGAATCAGGTCTTAATCCCAATGCTGTATCAAGAGTAGGTGCATCGGGACTATGGCAGTTTATGATACAAACAGGAAGACATTATGGTCTTAAGATCAATTCATTGATAGATGAACGTAGAGATCCTGTAAAATCTTCGTATGCAGCGGCACAATACTTAAAAGACCTTTATAATATATATGGTGACTGGAGTCTTGCTATAGCTGCATATAACTGTGGACCGGAAAATATTCGTAAGGCGATGCATCGTTCTGGAAAGAGTGATTTCTGGGGAATATATTCTTATCTTCCTCGTGAGACACAGGGATATGTCCCGGCATTTATTGCTGCAAACTATGTAATGAACTATTATTGTAAGCATAACATAAGTCCTATGGTCTGCGAACTGCCAGCTAAGACTGATACTGTAATGGTTAATGATAATATTCACTTCGGGCAGATTTCAGGCGTACTTGGTATAAGTATGGAACAGCTGCGTTCACTGAATCCGCAGTATAGAAGAGATATCGTCAGCGGAGATACAGAATTGTCAGCATTAACACTGCCGGTAGAATATATGACAGCATTCATAGACAGTCTTCCTGCCATAAAAGTTTATCAAACTGAAAAGTTTGATAAGAAACGTGATGTGGCAAAAGTAGAGAAGAAAACATATAAAAAGAACAGAAGAAAGGGTAGATATGGTGTAAAGTATATTACGGTTCGTAGCGGACAGACTCTGTCGCACATTGCAAGGAAGTGTCATACGACTGTAAGTAAACTGAAACGACTGAACGGATTAAGAGGAACCAATATCCGAGCTGGCAGAAAACTAAGAGTTAGATAGAAATATATAAAACCTTTATAATAATACATGAAAAATATCATGAGCGATATAAATAAAACAGAATCCGAAATAATCAACGAAAAAGAAAAAGCTGATAATGTTCTTATCGATGCTGCTTTCCAAAGACTATTGGATACTTATCTTGCATCGCGTCATAGAAAGAAAGTCGATATAATAACCAAAGCCTTCAATTTCGCAAAGCAGGCTCATAAAGGTGTAAGACGTCTCTCCGGAGAGCCTTACATCATGCATCCTATTGCTGTTGCGCAGATAGCTTGCGAAGAAATCGGACTTGGTTCTACAAGTATATGTTCTGCTCTTTTACATGATGTCGTAGAAGATACAGACTATACAGTTGAGGATATAAGTAATATATTTGGTCCGAAGATAGCACAGATTGTAGACGGACTGACAAAGATTTCGGGAGGAATATTTGGAGAACAAGCTTCTGCCCAGACAGAGAATTTTAAGAAGCTGCTTCTCACAATGAGTGATGATATCCGTGTAATACTTATTAAGATATGCGACCGACTGCATAACATGCGTACACTAGAAAGTCAGCCTCCAAGAAAACAGTATAAGATTGCTGGTGAGACATTATATATATATGCACCTTTGGCCAATCGTTTAGGTCTTAACAAGATTAAGACTGAACTTGAAAATCTCAGCTTCAGATTTGAACATCCAGAAGAATATGCTGTAATACAGAGTAAACTCGCGTCTACTCAGGCTTCACGTGATGATGTATTCTCTGAGTTTACACGTCCCATACGTGAAAAACTGGATGCAATGGGAGTAGATTACGAAATAAAAGCAAGGGTGAAGAGTCCATATTCCATCTGGATGAAAATGCAGAACAAGCATGTTACATTCGAAGAGGTTTATGATATTCTTGCTGTAAGAATTATATTCAAGCCGCAGATTCGAGAAAATGAAATAAACGAATGTTTCAATATATATGTTGCGATAAGTAAGATTTACAGGTCGCATCCCGACCGTCTGCGTGATTGGATGAACCATCCTAAGGCAAATGGTTATCAGGCACTGCATGTTACACTTATGAGTAATAGAGGACAGTGGATTGAAGTACAGATTCGTTCAGACCGAATGGATGAGATTGCAGAGCAGGGCTTTGCAGCTCATTGGAAATATAAGGACGGAGGTGAATATACGGAGGATGAAGATGAACTTAGTAACTGGCTTAGAACAATTAAAGAGATATTAGATGATCCTCAGCCAGATGCAATGGACTTCCTTGATGCTGTGAAGTTAAATCTTTTTGCATCAGAGATTTTCGTGTTTACTCCTAAAGGCGAAATAAAAACAATGCCAGCCGGATGTACCGCCCTCGACTTTGCATTCCAGATACATACGTTTATCGGCAGTCACAGTATAGGCGCTAAGGTTAATCATAAACTTGTTCCGTTGAGCCATGTGCTTAACAGTGGCGATCAGGTAGAGATTCTTACATCCAATTCACAGCATGTTCAGCCAGATTGGATTAACTTTGTTACAACTGCAAAGGCAAGAAGTAAGGTCCAGGCTATATTGAGAAGACACAACCGTGACAAACAGAAAGAAGGAGAAGAAATGCTTAAGCAGTTCCTCCAAACCATAAACTTGGAACCTACTACCTACATAAATGACAAATTATGTAAGATGCATGACCTGCAGAAGCACGAGGACCTTTTCCTTGCTGTTGGTGAGAAGAAAATTGTTCTTGGCGAAGATGAAAAGAACGAACTTCTTGAAAACAAGAAACAGACAGTAGGCGGATGGAGAAAGTACGTTCCTTTCATTGGTCATGATAAGAAGAGTGAAAAAATCTCTATGCGTGATGTCAAGAAAGAAGACAATTATTTCGTAGCAGGAGAAGACTTTGATAGGAAGAAACCGGTAATAATAACAGATTTAAATATCTCTCAGTATGTATTCCCAGATTGCTGTCATCCCATTCCTGGTGATGACATCTTAGGATTCATTGATTCTAAGAGAAGAATAGAAATACATAAGAGAAACTGCTCTATTGCTTCGCGTCTTAAGACAACTTTTGGTAATAGAATACTTGATGCAAGATGGGATATGCACAGAACAATATTGTTTGACGCAACAATTGCAATCAAAGGTATTGACCGCATAGGTATGCTGAAGGATGTAGTTAATGTGATATCTGGCGAATTAAACGTAAATATGCATCGAATAACAGTTTCGTGCGACGAGGGACTGTTTAAGGGCAAGATTGAAATTCGTGTTTATGACAGAGACGAAGTTAATGAGATTATAAATAACCTTAAGAAAATAGAGAATCTCGAAGTAACAAGAATAATGTAGAAACATGCTTGTTAATTGGAACAACAATAATTAGTTAAATAAAAATACAATGAAAAAAAGACTTATTTCTGCGGCTTTATTGGTCGCATCATTGACAGCTGGCGCACAGACAGCACCATTATGGATGCGTCACAGTGCAATTTCGCCAGATGGCAAGACTATCGCCTTTGCTTATAAAGGAGACATTTTTACTGTGCCTTCCGAAGGTGGCGATGCAACACAGCTGACAGCAAACTCTGCTTTTGATTCAGAACCTATCTGGAGTCCTGACGGAAGCAAAATCGCATTCATGTCAGACCGTATGGGTGGTATGGACATTTACGTAATGGATCGTCGTGGTGGAACTCCTACACGTCTTACAACAGAAAGCGGAAGAGAGAAGCCCATTGCTTTTAAAGACAATAACACTGTTCTTTTCTCATCAGTGATGATGCCTGAAACAGAGTCTATTATATTCCAGGGCGGAATATTCCCACAGGTGTATGAAGTAACTCTGGCAGCTAATCGTCCTCATAAGTTCTCTGAAATTACAATGGAGGACATCAGCATCAATAAGAATGGCGAAATCCTTTACCACGACGTAAAAGGATATGAAGATCCCTGGCGTAAGCACCACACATCTCCTGTAACCAGAGATATCTGGATGTGCAAGAATGGAAAGAGTGGAATGTCATTCAAGAAACTCACAACATTCAATGGTGAAGATCGTAATCCTGTATGGGCTCCTGATGGAAAGTCTTTCTATTATCTGAGCGAACAGGATGGAACATTTAATGTTTACAAGAACTCAGGTACAAGTATAAAGCAGCTTACAACATTTAAGGGTAACCCGGTTCGTTTCCTTTCATGTTCTAATGACGGACTGCTCAGCTTCGGTTATGACGGAGAACTTTATACAATGCGTGAAGGCGAAGCACCTAAGAAAGTAAAGGTAAATATCTTTGCAGACAGTGAGGATACACAGCTCAAACGTATTCCTATGTCATTCGGTGCAGAAGAAATTGCTGTTTCTTCAAATGGTAAGGAAGTAGCATTTACACATCATGGTGATGTATATGTAACATCTATCGAATACAGCACAACAAAGCAGATCACAAATACTCCTGAACAGGAACGTTCTATAAGTCTGTCTCCCGACGGACGCAGCATAGTTTATGCTTCTGAACGTGACGGTATGTGGCAGATTTATCAGACTTCAATCGTTAAGGACAGCGAGAAAGAGTTTACTTATGCTACAGAACTTAAGGAAGAATGTCTGACAAACAACAAGCAGGTTTCATTCCAGCCTATGTACAGTCCTGATGGAAAGAGCGTTGCTTATTTCGAGAATCGTACAGCACTTAACGTCATTGATTTGAAGAGCAAGAAGATTCGTAACGTAATGCGCGGCGACATCAACTACTCTTATACAGATGGTGACCAGTGGTTTGACTGGAGTCCTGACAGCAAGTGGCTTATTACAGGATACATGGCAAATGGTGGCTGGAACACTCCCGACATTGCACTTGTAGATGCAGCAGGAAAGAAGCCTATCATAAACCTTACACAGAGCGGTTATACAGAAGGAAACGGAAAGTTCGTTCTTGGTGGTAAGGCAATGATATTCATGAGCGACCGTGCAGGATACCGCAGTCATGGTAGCTGGGGTTCTGAGTTTGATGCATACATCATGTTCTTTGATCAGGACGAATACGAAAAGTTCATGATGAACAAGGAAGAACGCGCACTGCTTGCTGAGGCAGAGAAAGCTGAGAAGGAAGAAGCTGCCAAGGCTGCAGAAAAGGATTCTAAGAAGAATAAGAAGGGTGATAAGAAAAAGAAGGACGATGACAAGAAGGCAGCAGATGAAGAAATTAAACTTGACCTTGCCCACTGTTCAGACCGCGTACTTAGACTTACAGCCAACTCATCTCATATGGGAGATGCTTTACTCAGTAAAGATGGAACAACCCTTTATTATCAGGCAGCATTCGAAGGCGGATACGATCTTTGGAAGCGTGACCTTATAGAAGGTGCTACAAGCATTATGATGAAAGGTGTTGGCGGCGGTTCAATGATTGCCGACAAGGATTTCAAGAACATCTTCATGGCCAATGGCAGAAATATCAAGAAGATAAATGTAGCTACAGGCAAACCCACAATGGTTCCCGTAGACTTCATCTTCAACTATCGTCCGTTTGAAGAACGCGAATATATATTCGAACATGCATGGAAACAGGTTAAGGAGAAATTCTACGATCCTAACATTCATGGAGTAGACTGGGAAGGATATCACGATACATACAAGAAGTTCCTTCCGTTCATCAACAACAGATACGATTTCAGTGAGATGATGAGCGAACTCCTCGGAGAACTTAATGCATCACACACAGGATGTGGCTTTGCAGGTTCACGTCCTCGTATGTCTACAGGTTCTCTCGGAATCTTTACAGACGAAAGTTACAGAGGCGAAGGTATCAAGATTAAAGACTTCCTTGAACAGGGTCCTATCGGAATTAAGAACACAGGCATTAAGGCTGGTGACATAATCACAGCAATCGACGGCCAGAAGATAGGCAAGGATGCAGACTATTATCCTCTGCTTGAAGGTAAGACCAACAAGAAGATACGTCTTACAGTTAAGAGCGGAAGCAAAGAAAAGGATGTAACTGTTAAGCCCGTTTCTAAGGGTGCGATAATGGATCTTCTTTACGAGCGCTGGGTAGACCACAATCGTAAATTAGTTTATAAACTCTCTGGTGGCAAGATTGCATACGTACACGTAAAGGCTATGGACAGCCCAAGTTTCCGTAAGGTTTACAGAGAACTCCTCTGCGATAGCAACCGCGTTAAGGATGCAGTTATCGTTGACGAACGTCACAATGGTGGCGGCTGGCTGCACGATGACCTCTGTACACTGCTCAGTGGTAAGAAGTATGAAGAATTTGCTCCTCGCGGACGTTTCATCAGCGATGACCCGTTCAGCAAATGGTGCAAGCCTTCATGTGTTATGATTTGCGAAGACGACTATAGTAACGGTCACGGATTCCCCCTTGTATACAAGACTCTTCAGATTGGTAAACTTATCGGTGCACCTGTTGCAGGTACAATGACAGCAGTTTGGTGGGAACGTCAGATTGATCCGTCAATTGTATTCGGTATTCCTCAGGTAGGTGTAAGAGACCTTAACGGAGAATATGGCGAGAACAAGACTCTGATGCCAGATATCGAGGTTTACAACACTCCCGAAGATTACCTTACAGGTAACGACGAACAGCTTAAGAAAGCTGTAGAAGAGATGTTGAGACAGACATCTGGAAAGAAATAATCAGATACTGATATAACGTAAACAAAAGTGCGGCAGTCTGCATCTCAAACGGATGAGGCTGCCGCTTTATTTATAACGACACAATGGCTGAAAAGAAATATTATGAAGATATAAACTACATACGTATCATAATGATTCTCTCTGTAGTCGTGGTTCATTCTTTTACTCCGTTTGGAGGAGGATGGCCTCTTCCGTCAGGATATCCGAGGATACCTGCATATGCAGAGATAGTAAGATACACTGCAAGTTTCAACATGGAGATGTTTGTCTTCATCTCAGGCTTTCTTTTCGGTTTTAAAGCTTATCGTCTAAATCTAAAAGGCGAGACATTCAGTTTCAAAGATATCATGTGGAACAAGGTAAAGCGCATACTTTTTCCGAGTGTCGTGTTTTCATTAGCCTATGCACTGATATTCCCCGATAAAGTTCAGCCGTTCATACATCTTTTATATCGTGTAGTGTCCGGAGCAGGTCATCTCTGGTTCTTACCAATGATATTTACATGTTTCTTTGTATTCGTACTTTTAGAAAAATATCATGTAAAACAATGGATAGTGCTGCCTTTATTGTTTGCACTTTCAATACTCCCGCATCGCGAACTGTTCTTTCAGTTAGGAAGAACATCCTACTTTATGTTCTTCTTTTACATGGGATATGCCCTTCGCCGTTATGACGTGCGCTTTATAGAACGGTTCTATAACATTAAATCAGTTCTTGCAAGTCTTGCCATATATCTGTTCTTCTACACATATCTCAACAGATACGTATTCGGAACCTTGCTTAAGCAGAAAATAACCATCACGCAGAATCTTGAAACGTTTGCATGGCAGAACGTAATACATGTATGTTATGCATTTTTCGGCGTGCTGTTTTTCTATCTTCTTGTAAATTATCTGTTAAAGAAGAACATTATAAAGCCATCGCCAATAGCTAAGACAATCGGCATATACTGTTTCGGTATATTCATTTTCCAACAGTTTGTCCTCAAACTACTTTATTACGAAACACCGCTGCATCTGTATGTCAGTCCGTATGCATTTCCGTGGATAGGACTTACAGCCGCAATAGGCATCAGTTTCGTGCTGACATATATATGCATGAAGACAAAAATAGGAAAGACGCTGCTTGCGGGATAATGAATTTCTGACATATCAGACATAAAAAGTGTAAGTATGGGCTGACTGTATTTTAGAGAATTGCATGTAATAAATGCTGAAAACATTATTTTATTACGAGCGTTGTTGCAGAATTACATACCTAATAAGCTGCGTAAAACACCAGACGTCTCTATAAATACAATATGTTTTTATTCAATTGTTATGTAATGTGGCATATAATGTTTAATTTTGCACAAGATTGTACACAATTAGTAAATAAGAAAAATTAATAATATAATATGTTTGAAAATCTAAGTGACAGACTTGAACGGTCGTTCAAGATATTGAAAGGTGAAGGACAGATCACCGAAATAAATGTTGCCGAAACACTTAAGGACGTACGCCGTGCATTGTTAGACGCCGACGTAAACTACAAGGTAGCAAAGACATTCACAGACACAGTTAAGAAGAAGGCCCTCGGTATGAACGTTATCACAGCGGTTAAGCCGGGACAGCTCATGGTTAAGATTGTTCACGACGAGCTTGCAGAACTTATGGGTGGCGAAGCCGTAGGACTGAATCTTGAGAATAAGCCTGCCATCATTCTGATGTCTGGTCTTCAGGGTTCTGGTAAGACAACATTCAGCGGTAAGCTGGCCCACATGCTCAAGACAAAGAACAACAAGAAGCCGCTTCTCGTAGCCTGTGACGTTTATCGTCCTGCTGCTATTGAGCAGTTACGCGTCGTAGCAGAACAGATTGGCGTTCCCGTTTATTCTGAACCTGAGAGCAAGGACGTTGTATCAATTGCAAAGCATGCCATCGAACAGGCAAAGCAGAACAAGAACGATGTAGTAATCGTCGATACAGCCGGTCGTCTTGCAGTAGACGAGGAGATGATGAACGAGATTTCAAACCTCAAGCAGTCGCTTAATCCCGATGAAACATTGTTCGTTGTCGATTCAATGACAGGTCAGGATGCCGTAAATACAGCTAAGGAATTCAATGACCGCCTCGATTTCGACGGTGTCGTACTTACAAAGCTCGATGGTGATACACGTGGTGGTGCTGCCCTCAGTATCCGTACAGTGGTAACAAAGCCTATCAAGTTTGTTGGTACAGGCGAGAAGATGGAAGCTATAGATACATTCCACCCCGCACGTATGGCCGACCGTATCTTGGGTATGGGTGATATTGTTTCACTCGTTGAACGTGCACAGCAGCAGTACGACGAAGAAGAAGCAAAGCGCCTGCAGAAGAAGATTCAGAAGAACCAGTTCGACTTTAACGACTTCCTCAGTCAGATACAGCAGATTAAGAAGATGGGTAACATTAAGGAACTCGCTTCAATGATTCCTGGTGTAGGCAAGGCTATCAAGGACATCGATATTGATGACAATGCATTCAAGGGTATCGAGGCAATCATTTACAGTATGACACCTGCCGAGAGAAAGAATCCTGAGATTCTTAACGCAAGCCGTCGCCGCCGTATTGCAAGCGGTTCAGGCTGTGACATTCAGGAAGTAAACCGTCTTATCAAGCAGTTCGATCAGACACGCAAGATGATGAAGATGATGACCGGAAGCAAGATGACACGTATGATGGGAGCAATGAAGGGCAAGATGCCTAAGATGCCTCAGTAATAAATAAGAAATCAAACAAATAATAACACAGATATGACACTAATAGACGGAAAGGCAACCGCTGCAGCCATTAAGGCAGAGATTGCGGAAGAAGTAAAAGATATGGTGGCTAAGGGTAGCAGAGCACCCCATCTCGTAGCAATTCTCGTAGGACACGATGGTGGCAGCGAGACCTATGTACGCAACAAAGTTATTGCTTGCGAAGCATGTGGCTTCAAGTCTACACTGATACGTTACGAAGATGATGTTACAGAAGCAGAGCTCCTTGCAAAGGTTAAGGAACTCAATGAGGACGAAGGCGTTGATGGTTTCATCGTTCAGCTTCCTCTTCCGAAGCACATCGACGAACAGAAGGTTATCATGGCAATCGACTACCGTAAGGACGTAGATGGATTCCATCCCGTTAACGTAGGTCGTATGTCAATTGGTCTGCCCTGTTTCATTTCTGCAACACCTCTCGGAATTCTCACACTGTTGCAGCGTTATAACATCGAGACATCAGGAAAGAAATGTGTTATTCTTGGTCGCAGTAACATCGTTGGCAAGCCTATGGCGCAGCTTATGCTCCAGAAGCACCTTGCTGATGCAACAGTTACAGTGTGCCACAGTCATTCTAAGACTCTTAAGCAGGAATGTCTTGAGGCCGACATCATCATTGCTGCAATTGGCCGTCCAAACTTCTTGACAGCCGATATGGTTAAGCCCGGAGCTGTTGTAATCGACGTAGGCACTACACGTGTTCCCGATGCTACAAAGAAGAGCGGTACACGTCTTAACGGTGACGTTAAGTTTGATGAGGTTGCTCCTAAGTGCTCTTTCATCACACCGGTTCCCGGAGGCGTTGGTCCTATGACTATCTGCTCGCTGATGAAGAATACTCTCTCAGCTGCTAAAAAAGAATTCTATAAGTAAATATTATATAGTTCGTTACACGGCGGGTATCCTGTAAAGGGTATCCGCTTTTTTTGTGCCCGGATGTTTATTCATTCATGGAGTGTGCATAATTTAATTGATATAAATGTAAGTGTGAGCATGTTACGCACATTTTCCGTAAAATCCCGAAATATTAAAAAGTCGATGTAAATGTGATTCCTCGGTGTCGTATAAAAAAGACTCTTGTCGTGAAATACGAATTAAGTCTGATTTTACCATGTCTTTTGCCATGAACGACTATTGTCCAAAAGTAAACGTCCCTTTGATTGCGAGCATTTACAGCTGTGACTGTTTGTTACCACATGTGTAATTGCTTGCAGATACACGTGTGTAAGTTTGTTAGTTTCATGATGACAATAAGAATACATAGGTCATTTCTGCACTGATGAGTGTAATAATGAACAAACAAAAACTCACCGTCGTGCGGGGCATGGCGGTGAGTAATATATGTCTTGAAAATAAATGTCTGATGATTGAATGCAGAACGGATGTACTTACAATACTTCAGGCAGACGGAACAGTTTTATGCCGTTGCTGCCCTTTATGAGAATGGTTTTGTTCTCAGGTTTCTCTTTAGTGAACATCTCTATAAGTTCGTCAACGTTGTGGTAAACTGGGTAGTTGTAATGATTAGTCTTTGCAAACTCACTGCCCACGAGCATAACGTTTTCAAACTTAGTCTTATGTATGAAATCCACAATCTTCTGATGCTCCTCTCCGCTTGCTTCGCCAAGTTCTCGCATGTCGCCAAGTATTAGCATTTTGTTTTCAGCCTCCATGTCACGGAAGTTAGTCAGTGCCGCCATCATACTTGTAGGGTTGGCATTGTAAGTATCAACTATAAGACTGTTGTGCTCTGTCTTTTCAAGCTGCGAACGGTTGTTGCTCGGAATATAGTTTGCAAGAGCATCACAGATGTCAAGGTCCTGAACTCCGAAATAATGACCCACGCAGCAGGCTGCAAGCATATTATATACATTATAGCTTCCGATGAGATGAGTACGTACCAGATGGTCGCATCCGCAGCTGCGATGCCATGTAAATTCAAGATAGGGGCGGCATCCTGTAACCTTTCCTCCTACGCTTACATCTTCGCCCATGCATCCCAGACCATATCTTATCTGTTTCAGACCGTCTGCCATACCTGTAAGATGCTCGTTGTTGGCATCAATGAAAACTGGTCCTCTGCCGTTGTTACGCAGAAAGTCATACAGCTCTCCCTTAGTCTTTACCACACCTTCGAACGAACCGAAACCTTCAAGATGCGCCATACCAACATTGGTAATTATACCGCAGTCAGGTTCGGCAATCGAAGTAAGCATCTTTATTTCGCCAGGATGATTGGCACCCATTTCAACTACAGCAATCTCTGTATCTTTGGTAAGTTGCAGAAGAGTTTTAGGAACACCTATGTGATTGTTAAAATTGCCCTGAGTGTAATGTACGCGGTACTTCTTGTTCAGAACAGCTGCGATCAGCTCCTTTGTAGTAGTCTTGCCGTTAGTTCCAGTAACGCCTATGATTTTAGTACCGAGCGCCCTGCGGTGAAAATTAGCAAGTTGCTGAAGAGTCTTGAGACAGTCGTCGGTAAGAATGAATCTCGAATCATCTTTCACTGCAAATTCTTTCTCGTCAATTACAGCATAGGCACATCCCTTTTCGAGTGCACCGGCGGCAAAAGCATTGCCGTCGAACGATTCGCCCTTGAGCGCAAAAAATATTGAATCTTTCGGACAGTTACGGCTGTCTGTGGTCACTACCGGATGTTTCTTGAATATTTCGTAAAGTTCTGATATTTCCATTTTCTTGTTACCTCTGTATAAGTCACTTATATTTAATGCAAATGTAATGCTTTTTTGTATTTAAAACACGCAAAACAAAACGAATTACAATATTTATTGTTAAATTTGCCATTGATTTAATAGTATGAACAATAGATGAAACAATTATCATATCAAACAATGAACGTTAGGGGGCA
>JAHHQW010000084.1 GCA_020026195.1 Prevotella sp. | reverse complement strand
CAGTTTTTTTGTCCGATAGTAAAACAAATGTCAGAACAAGTCTTGACTATTACATTTTATGATAGGAACTTGGGTTGTGATACTGCCAAGCAGTTTCAGAATATTGAAAAAGAGTATCTTGATATTGTAGGCTATTGTAAGAAGGTGAAACTTGGCATAGAGAATCTAACTATCAACAGCGGAGAACGTGCTCTTTGGGAGCTTGTTCAGAATGCTCGTGACATGAGTGAAGATTGTCATATTTGTATTGAACTCAATGAGGATAGCATTGTGTTCCGGCATTATGGTCAACCTTTCTCGTATTCCTCTTTGTTAGCATTGGTTAAGCAGGATAGTTCGAAGGATGATCCTGCCAAGGATTTAGCCGGTCAGTATGGTACGGGTTTTATGACTACTCATGCCTTCAATCGTGTGGTGGATGTAAGTGGTCCTTACGAGGTGCGCAAAAGTAAGATTGAGGTTGAAAAATATATTAATATGCATATGGTTCTTGACCGAAGCAATACGGCATCTCTGGAAGCATACAAAGAGATGAATCGTGAACTGATGCAGGTTGAGAATATGTGTGAATCTACGGAAGAATGCCAAGGTGATTCTCCTACCGTATTCAGATATAATCTGACAACCGAATTGGTTGATACTGTTTCTGATCAAATAAAGAAAGTATCTGGAATGTTGCCGTTTGTTTTGGTTATAAATGAACGTATAAAAGAGGTTGAAGTTTGCGATAATCATAGAAAGGAACATTATGTATTTCGAAAATCAACAACTCTCAATTTAGATAAACCTTTTGGTGAAGATGGATGGCATGAGGTTGAGTCGGTTGTAAATCGTGTGGATATACTATCATCTGAGAATACAAGTGTATCTTATAGCTGTCACTACCTTTTGTCGAAAGATAAAGAAGATTTGGTAATAATACCACCATATCCATTTATATGTGATGATGTCAATAAGATCCCTTCGTTATTCTTGTGGTTTCCTTTGTTGGGTACAGAACAGTTTGGTGTAAATTTTATTTTCCATTCCAAGAAGTTCTACCCTGTGGAGAAGCGTAACAATATTCAGCTCCCAGAGGATGTGCCATCCAAAAAGGAATCTGGGGAAAAGAATGAAAATACACTGAAATCCATGATGCATGCTTTGTTTGATTTCTATCAAATAGAAGGAAATGATTCCACTTTGATACGTGATTTGTGCAAAGTGGATTTCGTTAAAGAAACTGAGGATGAAGAGCAAAAACGATTCTACAACGAGATGCAGAAGATGTGGAATACGCAAGTTAGAAATTGGAAGGTGATTCCCACAGCAGAAGGAAGAAAAAGTATAACTGACAGCAGAGTGCGATTGCTGCATCATGACTTCTATGTAAATCTTGATTTAGAGAAACGTAAACTTTATGAAAGTACTTTGGCTAAGTATGCGGCTTTCGTAAAGGATGACAACAATCAAGGATACCTATTGCCATCAACAGATTTGATTAAGTGGTCGGAACTTGTTGACACTTGGGACTGTGAGAATACCGATGGTTTCTTTGTGACTCTCGATGATGTATGTATGGCTATCAAAGATAAATCTGACAATCTGCTTGAGTTCCTTCAGTTCCTTAAAGACAGTGGTAACGAAGCTTTGTATGACAAATATGCACTCATACCGAATCGTGACGGTAAATTATGCTTGCGACAAAATCTGAGGTATGGTGACTTCATGACTGACGAGTTATACAAACTGGCATCTCTTCTGATGGGCGATGATAAAGCAAAGATGCTGGATACAACCTATCTCTCGCTTGCAAATTTTACTCAATATACGGTTAACGATTTGCATAACGCGATTCTAGTCACAATGAATAAGTGGAGGTCAAGTACCCTCGTTCAACCCCAGAAACAAACATTGACGGATGACCAAATAACGGCTTTGATTGATTTCTGTTCGGCTACCTCCCAGGATGAATTCACAAATTTTAGAGGCAAGATAATGACAGTGTTACCGACTTATTACCACAAGACATTCTGCAAGAGTTTCTTGCAAAAGCAGGAGGAGAGAGAGGAGGATTTCTATAGTTCTCCATTCAACCTACTTCTTGAATATACTTTGTGCAGAATAAGTATGGAAGACGAAAATTGGGTGAAGAGTAATAAGTCATTTCTCTTGAGGTTCTTGACAGAATATGCCAAAAGTAATGAAACCAACAGAAAAGATAAACTGGATGACTACGGAGTGATACCTTGTCAGAAGGGATATTTATGCGTAAAGAAGGAACTATTGAAAAACGAAGGTGTCATTCCAGATTTGGCTAATATCTATAATTCAATCATCGGAAAAGACCTTCATGAAAAGTGGATTGATATTGATTTTGAAAACTTATATAAGGATT
Source organism: Prevotella sp. (assembly GCA_020026195.1). Classification (GTDB taxonomy): domain Bacteria; phylum Bacteroidota; class Bacteroidia; order Bacteroidales; family Bacteroidaceae; genus Prevotella. Next base: position 1,195 of record JAHHQW010000084.1, on the reverse strand, counting down.
ATGCTACACAAACGCCTGATGATATAGCTCCAGTTATTCAAACAGAATTGATAAAGTATATGAAAGATGTAAACAACGGTGAACGTGCTAGGGACAAGACATGGGAAGTCATCATTCGACAAATCATCTTGAAACTGGATAATGGTGAAGGCTGGGATAAATGGTTTACAAGTATTGATGATAATAAAGCTAAATATACCTTTGATATGGCAAGTGGTGACGCTCAGAAAGGTATATTCTCAATTATGGATATGGAAGATGAGGATATTATCCGCCTTGCCGCTCTTAATGAGAATGGTGCTTTGCCTGCCCTCATCAGTCAGATGGAACGTCAGAAAGAATTGGATGATGAGCGTCAGAGTACATTCCATTTCTGTTACAGGATAGGCAAAGCTATTGAGGATAGAATACGTGAAAGACTTGGCCATGAGCTGCTAAAAGTTAAGACTCGTGAACACATTGATGACGACATGACCGTAAATGACATTCAAAATGGTCAAGACATTATCATCAGCTATAATGGTAAGGATGTGTATTATGTGGAAGTGAAAGCTAAGTGGAATTTTGAGTATGACAATTATGCGCACATGAGTACGAATCAGGTAAGAATGGCTGCAAGCAATCCTGAATGCTATGCACTCTGTTGCGTAGATTTATCAGATTCGGAAAAAGTGAATATTCCTGCTGATTCATCAATTGAGTATATCGAAGAACATGAGGCTGAAATCTTTGCTCAAACAAAGGTGCATTTGAAAATCGGTGAGGAACTAGAAGAGATAATGACACCAGTATTGAATGCAGAGAGCGATACGACTGGCAGACGAATAAAACTCGGAGATTATAGAGCCAATATATCAAAAACAGCTTTCACTACAGGCGTTGATTTTGATTCTTTGATTGAGGATATATTAAACAAGTGTAGTTAGTTATCTCAGATGGATTAAAACTTATTAAGAATAACAAAATAAGTCATAGAATGCTTGGCTTATTCTGCAGAAAATGTTTATCCCTACGTCAGAACGCTGCAAATAATTGCATAATTCAGAGCAAGCAGGGAACAGAACGGTAGTGTTTCCTTGAGAACATCCTTAAAGGCATTTGCCTACGACAATTATTGTCCGTGCCAATGATTACCGTAACGTGTAATAGTCAAGACTTGTTCTGACATTTGTTTTACTATCGGACAAAAAAACTG
>JAHHQW010000083.1 GCA_020026195.1 Prevotella sp. | reverse complement strand
ATTTTGTACATTGAAAATATACGTCTAACGACATTATATCAGAGTCTGTTTTTAAGTGAAATTAAAAAATAGTCCTTAATTACAAAAAACTTGTCTGCTTTTTGTAAATCATTTATTCCGATTACTTGCAGTAAGGCCCGTATAATAGTATTTAGTAATCTTTTGATGTTATCCCTGGAAAAATATGATAAGGAAGAATTTTCATAGCTGCAATTAATAAAGACACAGCTAAAGAGCATCTTTCCTTATATAAATTAAGATGTCGTTTCTGTGTATTTTTACTTTTTTCTAAGATAAATGAATGGATTCATTGTAAAATCCTTATTTCCCTAACAATTTATGACTATAAATAATAAATAACAGAGAATGAAAAATGTATGGACTTTTGCGGAAAGAGGGGGATTCGAACCCCCGAAACGCTTTGGACGTTTACACGCTTTCCAGGCGTGCCTCTTAAACCACTCGAGCATCTTTCCTTAACTTTTGGGGATGCAAAGATAATATATTTTTCTTTCATTGCATTCTGTCGCTGATATATTTATTTTAGTAATGGTTTAGAAAAAGAGGGTAAAAGAGCATTATATAATTATGATGTTATACAAAGAATTATGCTCATAATGAGTATATAAACAAAAAGGATATGCCTGGGACATATCCTTTAATGATGTATAGTAAATATTACTTCTTCAGTCTTATTTCCATATCATTCACAATCTCTATGAGTTTCTTCTTGTACAGATCGCCAACGGCTTTCTTGAAAACCTTTTTGCTGACTTTAAAACATTCGCGAATGTCATCGGCATCACTCTTGTCGCCATAAGGACATACACCATTGTGGGCATTAAGATATTCCAAAAGTTCGTCTGCAAACTCCTTAGTCTGTTTCTGACCTGTGGGCTGAAGAGTAACGTCAATCTTTCCGTCACTGCGCACGACGTTGATATAACCCTTCATGCGGTCGCCTGTATGAAGACCACGGAATATCTGATCATCGTAGATGAGGCCGCCGTACATATTATTTATTATTACCTTGAAACCAAGGTCTGTCTTCTGCCATATTAGCAAATCAACCTGTTCGCCGTGTCTGTATGGAGGAAATTCCTTGTTTAAGAACTTGTCAATCTTGGCAGATGCAACCAGACGGTTACTTTCTTCGTCTATGTAAATATATACTATATAGTTCTCGCCAACCTGCATTTTACGTTTCTGTTCGCGGAAAGGACAGAAAAGGTCTTTCGTAACGCCCCATTTAAGGAATGCTCCATATTCGTTAACCCATCCCACTTCAAGATAAGCAAACTCACCGACACGCGCAAAAGGTTTCTCTGTTGTGGCAACAGGACGCTCCTCGTTATCAAGATAAACGAAAACCTCAACCTCATCGCCAATTCGGCATCCGTGAGGAACATATTTGTTAGGCATGAGGATCTCTCCGTCTATGCCTCCTTCAAGGTACATTCCGTAATCCGACTTCTTTACTACTTTAAGAAGGTTGTAGTCACCAATCTGTATCTTTTTCATCTTAATATCTTTCTCTTTTACTAATCAATGTTGTCGCCTAACAAGCCGTCGTTCATGCTTATCGTACGGTCTGTAAGCTGAGCTAAATGCTCGTCGTGGGTTACTATTACAAATGTCTGGCCATATTTGTCGCGAAGATCGAAGAATAGTTTATGCAGCTCTTCCTTATTCTTAGAGTCAAGACTTCCTGACGGTTCGTCGGCGAGAATAACAGCCGGGTCGTTTACCAAAGCACGGGCTACTGCCACACGCTGCTTCTCACCACCAGACATCTCGGCAGGCTTATGGTGTGCGCGTTGCTCAAGCGACATGAAACTCAGAATCTCCATAGCTTTTGTCTCGGCTTCTTTCTTCGATTTTCCTGCAATCAGTGCCGGAATCATAACGTTTTCTAAAGCCGTGAATTCAGGCAGAAGCTGATGAAACTGGAATACAAAGCCAATCTTACGATTTCGGAAATCGGCTACAGCATCACCCTTCAGACTGTTTATGTCGGTACCGTCGATTATAACGCGTCCCGCATCAGGTCGTTCGAGCGAACCAATAATTTGCAGAAGGGTTGTCTTGCCGGCACCGCTCGGTCCGACGATGCTTACTACTTCGCCCTTGCCGATATGCAGGTCGATACCCTTAAGAACCTGGAGTGCTCCGAAATTCTTCTTTATACCTTCTATATATATCATATTTTCTTAATAACGTATTCTGCCAGATAACATCCAAATACCGCCGGCATATAACATATAGTGCCTGCAGTTGTTTTCTTGTTACGTTCGCCCTCAACTGCAATTACAGCGTTCATGTCTGCTGGCTCAGAAGAAAACACAACGGGAAGTTTGCTTCTGCCATGTCCTCTCTGTTTCAGTCCGCGGCGTACAGCCTTGCTCAGTCCGCAGTTAAAAGTCTTTGATATGTCCGCAACGGTAATCTTGGAGATGTCAGACTTAGCACCGGCTCCCATAGATGAAACAATCTTAATCTTGCGGTCCATGGCCGAAGTTATCAGACATAATTTGGGAGCAATGGTATCTATACAGTCGATTATGAAATCAAAATGATTCTCATCGAGCAGCTGTGGAATGTTTTCTTCAGAAAGGAACATGTTAAGAACCTTCAGGTCAAGCTGAGGGTTAATGTCTGACAATCGTTCCGCCATCGTTTCCACTTTCACCTTGTTAATATTAGAATGAAGGGCAATAATCTGACGGTTTATGTTACTTTCTGCTATTCTGTCTGCGTCCACAATTGTGATGTGTCCGATACCAGCACGACATATCATTTCGGCTGCATAGCCTCCCACGCCTCCCGTTCCTACGACAAGAACGTGTGACTGCTCAAGATGCGAAACACGTTCGTCGCCCAACAAAAGACGTGTGCGCTGCTGCCATTCCATATTACTAATGTTATCTGTAAGTTTATCCATGTCAAGTATGAGATGCAAAGATGCAAAAAAAATATCAAATAATTGGCTTCGTTTCCTATTTTTCGTAATTTTGCATAACTATAAATAAAACAGACAGATATAATGAAGGTAGCTATTGTTGGCGCCAGCGGCGCTGTAGGACAGGAGTTTTTAAGAGTTTTGTCACAAAGACATTTCCCCATAGATGAATTGGTGCTCTTCGGTTCGGAACGAAGTGCTGGCAGAAAATATATGTACGAAGGACGCGAATACGAAGTTCAGCTTCTTCGCCATGGTGATGACTTTAAGGGTGTGGATATAGCCTTTACTTCTGCCGGTGGCAGCGTTTCTCGCGAATTTGCTGAAGACATTACGCGATACGGATGTGTGATGATAGACAACTCAAGTGCTTTCCGCATGGATAAGGATGTACCTCTGGTTGTTCCCGAATGCAATGCTGAAGATGCTCTTGTGCGTCCGCGCGGAATCATTGCCAATCCCAACTGTACTACAATCATGATGGTAACGGCACTCCAACCTATTGAAAAACTCAGTCATATACGCAGAATACGTGTTGCAAGTTATCAGAGTGCAAGTGGTGCTGGCGCAGCCGCAATGGCTGAACTTGAACAGCAGTATAAAGAAATTACTGAAGGAAAGCCTGTTACCGTAAACAAATTCCCTCATCAGCTGGCATATAACGTTATCCCCCAGATAGATGTATTCACAGAAAACGGATATACGAAGGAAGAAATGAAGATGTACAATGAGACACAGAAGATAATGCACAGCGACGTACGTTGTTCTGCTACCTGTGTGCGTGTATCATCACTGCGTTCGCACTCTGAATCTATATGGGTAGAAACTGAACGAGAACTCGATATAAACGAGGTTCGCGAGGCAATTAGCAAAGGCGAAGGACTGACACTGCAAGACGAGCCCGAAAACCTCATATATCCGATGCCTCTGGACACAGCAGGTAAGGATGACATATATGTAGGACGTATACGTAAGGATCTTGCTTTTGAAAACGGACTCACATTGTGGATTTCTGGCGACCAGATTCGTAAGGGTGCTGCTCTGAATGCCGTGCAAATTGCAGAATATCTCATAAAAGTCGGCAATATCGCTTAATGTTACATTTAAAAGTGTGCCAAACTCGTGTTTTTCCTCGAAAAAGAGCACTTTTTCATTGATTTATATCAAAAATGACGTTTTTACTAAAAAATATTCCGAAAATATTTGGTTGTGTGCGCAAACAATAATACCTTTGCAATCGCAAAAGAAAAACAATAGGTTAGTTAAAAGCGAAGAGGAAAAGATTGTTAGAAGAGGATAAACAAACACTGAAAAATAGGTAAAGGTTAGGTAAAAGATTGCTTTAAGAGGGATAAACAAAACGGTGTTAGTTTAAGGTAAATAATAAAGATTGTTAGTTTTTTAGGTATTTAGTAAGGTTGAAGAGATTGTTTGATAGGTTAGGGATAACTCAATAGGTAAAGCACAAAGAAAAAAAGGTAATAGACATAAAAGATTTGTATTTAGGATTAGTTATTTAATAGGTTTAGTTGTATTGATACACAAAGGAAAAGGTGTTGGTAAGGTAAGAAGAAAGGTTGTTTGAAGGTAACAAAGGTAAAAAAAGTAAGGTAGTATTAGTTTGGTAGGTAAAAAGGTTAAGATGTCAGTCTGTTTGCAGTGGATAACTGCAGCAGACTTGTCAGTCCGGAGGATAATTCTCTCGGACTTTTTTTATGCCTTAACATTAGGGTAACTATTGTTCAGACATATATGGTCTGTAAATGAAAACTTAGCCGTGAGGCTTAATTACTTACCAGGTTAAAGAGAAATAAAAGAAGTCCTTGTCATGGCTCAGTAGATAATCAATGGGGATAGCCATATAGCTTAGCGATTCTAAAAA
>JAHHQW010000082.1 GCA_020026195.1 Prevotella sp. | reverse complement strand
GGGTGAAGCAAAACGTGATGATGAAAACTACTTCCACGTAGCTTGCTGGGAATATCCTGGCTCTGATGATGTAGCTCCTAGTTTGCACAAGGAAGACCTCAACTATCAGTACATTAAGGTTCAGACACGTAACTACAAAAAATAATTAAAAGAAGGGAAATAACAATGGATAAAAATATAAGTTTCACGCTTAAAGTATGGCGTCAGAACGGACCTACAGCAGAAGGTCATTTCGATACGTTTCAGATGAAGGATGTGCCCACTGATTCTTCCTTCCTTGAAATGTTGGATATGCTTAACGAACAGCTGATCGAAGATAACAAAGAACCTTTTGTTTTCGACCATGACTGTCGCGAAGGTATCTGTGGTATGTGTTCACTTTATATTAATGGACATCCTCACGGTCCCTCAGCTGGTACAACAACATGTCAGCTCTATATGCGTAAGTTCAAAGATGGTGATACTATCACTGTTGAACCTTGGCGTTCAGCCGGCTTCCCTGTTATTAAGGACTGTATGGTTGATCGTGGTGCTTTTGATAAGATTATGCAGGCTGGAGGTTACATCAGTGTTCGTACAGGACAGCCTCAGGATGCTAATGCGATTCTTATTCCGAAGCAGAATGCAGATGAAGCTATGGACTGTGCAGCATGTATCGGTTGTGGTGCGTGTGTTGCAGCTTGTAAGAACGGTTCTGCAATGCTCTTCATTAGTTCTAAGGTTAGTCAGTTCGCATTACTGCCACAGGGTCGTCCAGAGGCAGCTAAGCGCGTTAAGAACATGATGATGAAGATGGAAGAACTTGGCTTTGGAAACTGTACAAACACTCGTGCTTGTGAAGCAGAATGTCCGAAGAACGAAACAATTGCCAATATTGCTCGTCTTAACCGTGAATTCATTAAGGCTAAACTTAACGACTAATATACAAGATTAAATAAAAAACCACTCGCATATATATGTGTGAGTGGTTTTTTTATAGCTATAACTTAACGTTACATGTTAATCATTAAATCAATTATTAGGAAAAAGTTTTCATGAACTTCGTAAATTTTATGCGGTGTATAGCATTGTTTACGTGAGTGTTAGGCATGATATGAATTATAAAAATATAAACCTCTGCAAATAACTTGCAGAGGTTTATATTTTTGATAAATGAATAAGTCTAATGATTATGTGTGAGATTAATCATTCATTCATGTGTAATTTCGTTTATGTACATATGAAATTGTCTTTATTCAAGATACGTGTTTCTACTTTATCAATCAGCAGTAATATTTTCCCAAAATTCTTCAGATTCATTATATCCTAAATCCAAAGTTTCATCAGATGGATAGCCATCGCTGCATGCAAATAATTTTAAAGGATCTAATTTGTAAACTGTAAAAGTTGGTTTAATATACTTTTTCATATTTTATTATTTATGGATTTTTACAAATATAGTCATTACAAATGAAATTTGCAAATAAAAATGCTTTATCTCCTTTATTTAACATTCGCAGTACTAAATTTGTCGAATTATTGTTTTTTTCTTACTTTTGCCTTATTAATTTGAAATATATGAGATTCTTAATTTTGATCATACTAAATCTTATGTTAGCTTTTTATGCAGAAGCACAAGATTTGAGTCATACGGCAATAAAGATGCAGAATGAAGGGTATGTTAACATACAAGACCTTGATAGTACAATACAAGTTAGTCTTATGTATTCTCGTTCTGATAATTTTACCGGTACTGTATTGTATGGAGATTTGAGTGAAGCTTATTTGCATCCTATAGCTGCAAAAGCAATTGTAAAAGCCCAGAAGAGGTTAAAACAACTTCATCCAGAGCTTTCTCTAAAGATATATGATGCTGCACGGCCTATGCATATACAGCAGAAAATGTGGAATAAGGTCAAAGGAACGTCAAAAAACATATATGTAAGTAATCCTGCAAACGGTGGTGGGTTACATAATTATGGATTAGCTGTCGACGTCACAATATGCAATCTCAAAGGAGATAGCATACCAATGGGAACAAAAATTGATTTTATGGGAAAAGCAGCTCATATAGATAATGAACAACATCTTGTAGAAACAAAAGTAATGACAAGAGAAGCACTTGCAAATCGTCTTCTTTTAAGAGAAGTAATGCGTTATGCAGGTTTTCGTCCTCTTAGGTCTGAATGGTGGCATTTTAATTTCCGTACTAGAGCACAGGCACGAAAATATTTTAAAGCTATACCATAATGGATACAGAGCAGTTTATTCATAAATTTGCCGCAGAGGATGTTAATGCATTAGCTTTAAAAGCCGCGAAATATCCTGAAGTTGACGTGCCTTATGCACTTGATCAGATTTCTGGTCGTCAGAAAGCTGCGAAAAAACTTCCAAAGTGGTCAGTGACTGAAGGAGTAATATATCCTCCGCATATATCGATGGAACAATGTTCTTCGGAGTATACAGCTTTGTATAAACAACAGATACTTAAGCGTATAGTGGGGCCGCATTATTCCTTAGTTGATATTACAGGAGGTTTTGGTGTCGATTTTATGTACATGTCAGAAGATTGTCGTGAAGCTGTATATGTAGAACGTAATGCCAAATTGTGCGAAATTGTGAACCATAACGTTTCAGTTTTTGGTCGTACAAATACTTTAATAATTAATTCTGAAGCTGAAGAGTTCTTAGATAAAGTATCAAATGTAGATGTAATCTATGCAGATCCTGCACGTAGGGATACTTTAGGAGGTAGAACATACGCAATATCAGATTGTACGCCGGATGTACTTAAATTGTTGACAAAATTTTTAGATAAATCGCGTTATGTCTTGATAAAATTATCACCAATGTTAGACATATCCAAGACCATTTCTGACTTCAATGCAATAAAACAATGCGTGACGGAAGTCCACATTGTATCTGTTTCAGGTGAATGTAAAGAACTTCTTATACTACTTTCTAACAAAATAGAAAAAGACTATAAAGTATATTGTGTAAATGATAACGATGAGTTTGTTTATACGTCATCGGAAATAATACCTGTTTCAATAGTAAATAATCAAGATATATCAGGAATGTATCTTTATGAGCCCAATGCATCTATTATGAAAGCAGGTTGTTTCGGTAATTTATGTTTGAAATACGGAGTTGCAGCGATAGCTGCTAACAGTAATGTGTTCGTTTCACGTGAAATAATAAAAGATTTTCCTGGACGTTCATTTCATATAAATTCTATAACGAGCTTGAATAAAAAAGAACTTTCACGTTCTATGAAAGGATTGAAAAAGGCAAATATAACAATTCGTAATTTTCCAATGTCAGTTGTAGAACTTCGTAAAAGATTAAAGCTATGCGATGGAGGTTCCACTTACATATTTGCCACTACGTTGTTACATGGAAATCACGTTCTTCTTTTATGTGAAAAACTTGATAATAATTTACAGTCACTATAATAAAAGAGCTCTGCCTACAAAATTTGTAAACAGAGCTCTTTTATTGAAATAATATGATATTACAATTTATTTCCATAACACAGATCTCCTGCATCACCGAATCCGGGAACAATATATTTATGTTCGTTTAGTCCTTCATCAATAGCTGCACACCATATGGTGGTGTTTTCTGGGAAGACTTTTTTAATATGTTCAATACCTTCTGGAGCGGCAAGAACACAGGCAACATGAATATGTTTAGGCGTACCTTTGGTAATAAGAGCCTTATATCCCATTTCCATAGAACCACCAGTAGCTAACATAGGGTCTGCTATGATAAGGTTCATATTATCGATGTTTGGTGTTGCAAGATATTCTACATGAATACCTACCTGTGTATGAGCGTCATCGGTATATTCTCTGTATGCACTTACGAAGGCATTTCCGGCATGGTCAAAAATGTTTAAAAAACCATTGTGGAAGGGTAAACCTGCACGGAAAATTGTAGCCAGAACAATCTTGTCGTCAGGGACATTAATGTTACATGTACCTAAAGGGGTTTTTACTGTTTGTTCACGATAGTCGAGAGTCTTACTGATTTCGTAAGCTTCCATCTCACCGATTCGCATGATATTGTTACGGAACAGCAGGCGGTTTTTCTGATATCGTTCATCACGCATCTCCGATAAATACCTGTTAATAATAGAATTGGTTTGGCTAAAATTGATTATTTCCATCTGAAAAACAATTATTTTACTATATGTTTATTTGGTTGCAAAGATACCATAAAAACAATTAATTTTGCAAACTGCAAATTGCAAATGTGATTTTTGACGTATGTTTTTATTTTCTTTAACCTAAAAAAAGAACACTAAAAACAAAAAATTGACGTGAAACTTTGTATAATACTCTCTTTTTGTTACCTTTGCAGCGGTTTTTAAGGTAATAGAGATAACATAATTATTCACAACTAAAATAATAAGATATGGCAATATTTGACAAATCTAAATTAGAGAAGTACGGAATTACAGGTGTTTCTGAAGTTCTTTACAACCCTTCTTATGAGGTTTTGTTCAATGAAGAAACAAGACCCGAACTGACTGGTTACGACAAAGGTCAGGTTACAGAACTTGGTGCAATCAACGTGATGACTGGTATTTATACAGGTCGTTCACCTAAGGATAAATTTATTGTTTACGATGAGACATCAAAAGATACTGTTTGGTGGACATCAGAAGAATATCCTAATGATAACAAGAAGTGTTCAGTAGAATCTTGGAAAGAAGTAAGAAAGATTGCTACAAAGCAGCTTACAGGCAAGAGACTTTTCGTTGTTGATGGTTTCTGCGGTGCTAACAAGGACACACGTATGAAGGCTCGCTTCATTATGGAAGTTGCTTGGCAGGCTCACTTCGTAACAAATATGTTCATCCGTCCTCAGAACCAGGAAGAATTCGAGCAGGAACCTGACTTCGTAATCTTCATGGCTTCAAAGGCTAAGGTTGAAAACTATAAGGAACTTGGTTTGCATTCTGAAACAGCAGCTGTGTTCAACGTAACAGATAAAGAAGCTTGTATCATCAATACATGGTATGGTGGTGAGATGAAGAAGGGTATGTTCTCTATGATGAACTACTTCTTGCCTCTTAAGGGTATTGCAGCAATGCACTGCTCTGCAAACACAGACATGAACAACGAGAATACAGCAATCTTCTTCGGTCTTTCTGGTACAGGTAAGACAACTCTTTCTACAGACCCGAAGAGAAAGCTTATCGGTGATGATGAACACGGATGGGATGATAATGGTGTATTCAACTTTGAAGGTGGTTGCTATGCAAAGGTTATTAACCTCGATAGCGAAGCAGAACCCGATATCTACAATGCTATTCGTCGTGATGCTCTTCTTGAGAACGTTACATGTGATGCAGAAGGCAAACTTGATTTCGCTGATAAGTCAGTAACAGAGAACACTCGTGTTTCTTATCCTATTTATCACATCAAGAACATCGTTCGTCCTGTTTCTCACGGACCTCACGCACAGCAGGTAATCTTCTTGTCAGCTGATGCATTCGGAGTTCTTCCTCCTGTATCAATTCTCGACAAGGAGCAGACAAAGTACTACTTCCTTTCTGGCTTTACAGCTAAATTGGCAGGTACAGAACGTGGAATTACAGAACCGCAGCCTACATTCTCTGCATGTTTCGGTCAGGCATTCCTCGAACTCCATCCTACAAAGTATGCAGAAGAACTTGTTCGTCACATGGCAATCACAGGTGCTAAGGCATACCTCGTAAATACAGGTTGGAATGGTACAGGCAAGCGTATCTCAATCAGAGACACACGTGGTATCATCGATGCTATTCTTAATCACAGTATCGATAAGGCTCCTACAAAGACAATACCTTACTTCAATTTCACAGTTCCTACAGAACTTGAAGGTGTTGATTCACACATCCTCGATCCTCGCGATACATACAGCTGTTCTTGCGAATGGGAGAAGAAGGCTAAGGATCTTGCAGAACGTTTCATCAAGAACTTCAAGAAGTACGAAGGAAACGAAGCTGGTAAGGCACTTGTTAACGCTGGTCCTAAATTGTAATTTGAACAACAGTTTAAATCTCAATTAAATATAACGGCAGAGAAGTCATATGGCTTTTCTGCCGTTTCTTTTTTAGATGGCTTCTTCTAAGAAATCGCTTAATAATGAAGACTGAATCCTGAGACGCGCATATTTAGTGTCTGTTTATGTCTTTTATGTGTATTGAAAGGTGCACATTCTTTCCTTTTCTATCCCTTTTCTAAAATAATCATGTTTTTATACCATCAATACTTCGGTAAATTTTTACCGATAAATTAAAATAAAACATAGAATCGGC
>JAHHQW010000081.1 GCA_020026195.1 Prevotella sp. | reverse complement strand
CAAACCCATTGGCAGAGTTAAATATGCGCTGATTTAATTCCGCCAACGAGTAAAAGTAATCATTTTTAGGTATCTGTAAAACAAAAGTAATGTTAAAAAATACAATTTGATACCTAAAACAGAGTATTAAGGGGATATTTGCATGAAAATAGATTCTATTTTACGTAATGTAAAGTTAATATGGACTTTTTTGTGTTATCCATGTCTATGGTAAATGTATTTGAAATATAAGCTATAAAACCTGAATAACATGTAATATTTTTCATGGGAGAAAAATAAATGCATAAATCCATAGGCGTTACGTATAAAAATACTACATTTGCAATATGATTTTTTACCTTTCATGTACAGGAAATACACGCTGGGCAGCACAATATCTTGCGCGGCGCACTGCCGACAGAGCAATATCTATTACTGATATAGCCTGCGACTACAATTTTACTATTGCCCCTGACGAACGTCTGGGATTCTGTTTCCCTGTGCACGGATGGCGTCCCTCTATACTTTTCAGAAACTTTATTTCTAACCTGCATATAAAAGGATTCAATAATAATTATTGTTATGCCTTGTGTACTGCCGGTGATAATATAGGTGAGTCTATGGACCTGCTTACTTCTGATTTGTCGCGTATCGGAATTCGTCCAGATTCGTTTTGCTCGCTGATAATGCCTGAGTCGTATCTCGGACTTCCGTTCTTTAATCTCGATTCAGAAGATAAGGAAAGGCTTAAGATAAAACAGGCTTCGGTAAAGTTGAAGGTATTTGCTGATGTCGTGGCTGAATACCGCAAGGGATTTGAAGAACTGGATTATGGCAGATGGCCGCGTCTTAACAGTAGAGTACTGGGAGGCTTTTTTACTAAAAAACTTCTGAGTGATGCTCCGTTCAAGGTGGATGCTTCTAAATGTGTTCATTGTGGCAAATGTTCTGAAGTATGTCCTACTGATAATATTTCTTATGCCGATGACCAGGTGCCTGAATGGAATCATGATGGTAAATGTATCTCTTGTTTTGCCTGTTATCATTATTGTCCGGTGAGAGCCATTGATTATGGAAACAGAACGAAAGGTAAGGGACAGTACTATTTTAAAAGGAACAACATAAAATAGAGTATTAACATAAAATATATACGATGAAAACATCTTTTGTACGTTTATTCGTGGCAATCCTTGCAATGGTTTTCGTTGCCGGATGTAAAGAAAAGAAAGAAGAGAATGTTATAATAACGACCAAACCCAAAGTAGTGGAAAAGAAAGATACTGTGTGCATGGAAAAAATTGAGCATAATGTATCTGCTAAGTGGCGCGGTTCTGAATATAACATTGGTGTGGTTCGTCATACTGATAAGTCGTTGGCGATTACCGAGGATGAATCTGAGAATAAATATTACGATAATCGTATCGTTCTAAAGATTGTTCGTCCCGATGGTACTACTTTTCTTAACAGAGAATTTGTAAAGAGCGACTTTAAGGATAAGGTGTCTGAAGAATTTTATGGAAAGAAGGCTCTCGTTGGTTTTGTCTTCGACAAGGTAGATGGCAGCAACCTTCGCTTTGCTGCAAGTTTGGGTTCTCCCGATAAGTTTAGTGATGACTTTATTCCGTTCGATGTGTTTGTTTCGCCTTCTGGTGACGTTTCTATACAGCTGAGTCAGCAGAATTTAATTGATTCGAGTAGGGAAGAGGATATTTAAATTGTATATATAATTAATGAAAAAGCCTCGTCGGATTTTTATCTGATGAGGCTTTTTAGTTTATTGTAGTTTTGTCTTTTCCTTTAGCTTTGGAAGTATACGCGCTTTACACGGTTGCTTATTCCAGTCAGAATCTCGTATGGAATGGTTCCTATAGCATCTGAAAGTATCGTTACGGGCAGATGTTCGCCAAATATTTCTACACTGTCACCTTCGTTGCAGGGTATTCCCGTTACATCAATCATAGCAACGTCCATGCATATGTTGCCGACATATTCTGCTTTCATTCCGTTAACCAGACAGTAACAGTTGCGATTGCCCAGCTTACGGTTCAGACCGTCGGCATAGCCTATAGGTATTGCCGCTATGCGGCTGTCACGTTTGAGTATCCCTTTGCGACTGTAGCCTACGGTTTCTGTTGCTGGTACGTCGTGTATCTGTAATATTGTCGTTTTAAGTGTTCCGACATTATGAATTACGGAATTGTCGCGGCTGTCTATGCCGTAAAGTCCTAATCCAAGGCGGCACATGTCCATCTGTCGTTCTGGGAAGTGTTCTATTCCTGCACTGTTGTCCATGTGGCGTATGATGTGATGTTGGAAATAACTCTGGAGTTTCTCGCTTCCTTTCTTGAACAGTTCGAACTGATGTGCTGAGAATTCATCGAAACCGTCGCTGTCAGAACCCACGAAGTGAGAGAAAACAGAACTTGGTATCACTGCCTGCTGGTGCATAAGTATGTCTGCAAGACGCTCAATGTCATGTTCTGGGTCGAAACCGAGACGGTGCATACCTGTATCTAACTTAATATGTACCGGATAATTGGTTATTCCTTCGCTGCGTGCTGCCTTGATGAGAGCATCGAGTATGCGGAAACTGTAGACTTCTGGCTCCAGCTTGTATTCGAACATCTTCTTGAAGGCTGTCATTTCAGGATTCATAATCATTATGTTAGCTGTTATTCCGTTGCGACGCAGCGTAACACCTTCATCGGCTACTGCAACTGCAAGGTAATCGACACGGTGATCCTGTAAGGTCTTTGCAACTTCTACGGCACCGCTGCCGTATGCATCGGCCTTTACCATACATACTAATTTTGTTTCAGGCTTAAGGAATGAACGATAGAAGTTTAGGTTTTCTACCACGGCGCCTAAATCGACTTCAAGTATTGTTTCGTGAACTTTCTGCTCCAAGAGTTCCGTAATATGTTCGAATCCAAAACGTCGTGCTCCTTTTATAAGTATTACTTCGTTCCTTAGGTTTCTGAATACATCACTCCTGATAAATTCCTCGCATGTCTTGAAGAAGAATTTGTTATTAATCTTAATTTCTTCGGCATAACGGCATATATCTTCGCCTATGCCGATGAACTTTTCAGTTCTGCGTTTTACTGCAATTCCTGACACATCTTTATAAAGTTCGCCAGGGGTGCGTCCGCTCTGAAATATATCGCTAAGTATAAGAGTCCTGCATCTGTCTTCGTGATCTGGACGCCTGTTCATGAAATCGAGTGCAATGTCAAGCGATTCGAAGTCATTGTTATATGTGTCGTTTATAATGGTACATCCGTTTCGGCCGCTCTTAACTTCAAGACGCATTGCAACGGGTTCCAAATCTTTAATTCTGCTTTTTATGCGTTCGGAATCCATGCCAAGAAACAGCAGTGTTGTGGCACATGTAATAGAATTTTCTGTTGAAGCACTGTCGATAAAAGGAATATCGAAAGAATTCTCTTTTCCGTTACATATATATATAATGTGTGTTGAATCGTTTTCTTTCTTAATATCCGATACAAATAAAAATGCATTTCTGTCCTTTGCCGACCATGTGATGCGCTGCCCATTGTAATCACTTTCATCTATACATTCGCATAGCGTGGTACAGTCGCTACAGTAAATGATGCTTTTGGCATTCTTGAACAGTTTTATCTTTTCATTACATTTCTCTTTCAGCGAATTGAAATTCTCTTGATGGGCAGTGCCCAATGAAGTGAAAATACCAATGGTAGGACGTATGATATTCTCTAATGCCTGCATCTCGCCACGTCTGCTTATGCCAGCTTCTATTATGGCAAGTTCTGTTTTGTCGTCTATCATGCATACGGACAGAGGAACGCCTATCTGAGAATTGTAACTTCTGGGAGAACGTCTTACAATATTATCACTGGATAGCATACGATACAGCCATTCTTTTACAACAGTTTTACCATTACTACCAGTTATTCCTATGACGGGAATGTCGTATTGCATACGATGGTGTCGTGCTATCTGCTGAAGTGCTTTGCGACTGTCATCTGTAATAATGAATGTGGCGTCGGGATAATTTTTACTATAGTTGTCTGGGAGGTTCTCAACCATGAAGTTGCGTACACCTCTGCGATACAATTCGTTTATGTACTTATGTCCGTCGTTGCGTTCGGTGCGCAGGGCGAAAAATAATGTTTCTTCAGGGAAACAAAGACTGCGGCTGTCTGTAAGAAGCCATCTTACGGAATTAGTATCATTACCAATGATTTTGGATTCCGTAAATTTCGCTATTTCGCTAATCTTGTATTTCATTGTTGTTGTATTGTGCTAATGACGGATTGTTCCATCTCTTAGACATTTCAATCATCTTTTCTTTAGTGTTTGCTATAAATCTCTTATAATCTTCTGACTCTGGATTGAAAGGTCTGTGTCCTAATGCCTCGGCAATCTTTTTCCATTCACCCATAAATATTAAGGCTTCTTGTGAAAAGAATGCGTTGGTGAATTTTTCCCAAATGTATTCAACTGCCTGGGCAGAGGGGTGAAGCATATCTTCAGCATAGAATCTGTAATCGCGGAGTTCGTCGTTAATGATTTCGTAGGCTGGGAAATAAGTAACAACGTCTGGGTAACGTTTTGTTATTTCGTCTGATGCTAATAGTAATGTAGCTTTAGAAAGATTACTTCCGTGATAACCGTATTTACGATATCTTATCGGACTTACGGTTAAAATGATGTGAACGTTTGGATTACGTTCTTTTAATATATTAACTGCTTTTGCAAGAAAATCCGAACATTCAGGTATGCTCAGATCGTATTCTCTGAATAGAATCTGTGGGCGTTTGTGGCAGTTATCAACAATTTCGTTTGTCTCTTTTAAAATATAAACTCTGTTTGTACCGAGAGTCATAAGAACCGTGTCGGGTACAAACAGAGTCTTCTCTATTGTATGCAGTATGCTTGCAGGATTATACATAACACCATAAGGATTTGCTTCGGTTCTGAATTTGAGAGTCTCAAATTTCTTACCTATGTTATCAGCAAAACACGAACCTACGCACAGCACTTTTTCAAATGGCTTTATGCTGAACTTTGCTTTTTCTACGATAACTTCCGTACGAAAATCCATGATCGTGCCCTTTATGATGTAAATATGCTGCGATGCAGCAACTGCTCAGAATAAAAATTATCTGAAACCAATTATCTTTCTAACTTCCTTGAGAGTTGCCGATGCGCTTTCACGTGCTCTTTCTGCGCCTTCACGTGCAATCTTGTCAAGAAGTTCTGTGTTGCTGCTGTATTCGTTGATGCGTTCGCGAATAGGAGCTACAACTTTACATATATCTTCGGCAATCTGTTTCTTAAGGTCGCCGTAACGGATAGAACAGTCTTTCCATTTCTCATCAAAGTAATCGTATGTATCCTGTGTAGAACACATCTTTAAGAATGTAAACAAGTTCTCGATTACTTCAGGACGTTCACTGTTGGGAACCTGAGGACCTAAGTCGGTAACAGCTTTCATTACTTTTTTACGAATAACCTTGTCGTCATCGTGTAAATATATACAGTTGCCTTCGCTCTTACCCATTTTGCCACTACCGTCAAGTCCTGGAACTTTTACTGCGGTTGCATTGAAATAGAAGTTCTGTGGTTCTGGGAAGAAATCAACACCATAAATATGATTGAAACGACGTGCACAAGTACGTGCCATTTCCATGTTCTGTTCTTGATCTTTGCCGACAGGAACTTTTGCAGCTCTGTGCTGAAGAATGTCTGCAGCCATAAGAGTAGGATAGGTAAGAAGACCGGCGTTAACGTTATTAGGCTGTTTGCGTGCCTTCTCCTTGAATGTGGTAACACGTTCAAGTTCTCCGAGATACATATTCATATTAAGGAACAGATAAAGTTCCAATGTCTCTTTCACGTCACTCTGGATGTATATAGGTGCTTTTGAAGGATCTATTCCACAAGCAAGATATTCTGCAAGAATTGTGCGCGAACTTTTCTGGATGTCTTCGGGTTTCGGGCTTGTTGTCAGAGAGTGCCAGTCGGCAATAAAGAACAGACAATCATATTCGTCCTGCATCTTTAAAAAACTCTTGATTGCACCGAAATAGTTGCCCAGGTGAAGATAACCTGTAGGGCGTATACCACTAACTACTTTTTCCATTTTTCGCTATTTTTTTATGAAATGTTTTTATCTTAAAAATCACGGCAAAGTTACTTTAAAATAGTCGAAACACAAAATTTTTATACAAAAATGAAAAAAAGATATAGAAATATTTGGAGGATTAGAAAATATCGCATACCTTTGCACTCGCTTAACAAAACAAGGGCGTTTAGCTCAGCTGGTTTAGAGCATCTGCCTTACAAGCAGAGGGTCGGCGGTTCGAATCCGTCAACGCCCACGATAATCTTTCAATCGTTATATGGTTGAAAGATTTTTTTTTGCCTTCATTTTTAAAGCCTTATAGTGCGTTTACGGCTCAGTAGATAAATCATGGGGATAAATTCTTTCACTTTGGATTATTACCTA
>JAHHQW010000080.1 GCA_020026195.1 Prevotella sp. | reverse complement strand
GTACAAAATGTCATTTAAATATAAAAAGACACGAACATTTATAAAATCAATAATGTTTTTAATGCACAAAACACGATATTTTTACTCAAAACACATAAAAATGTCATACAATATTTTTCATCGAAAAACATATCTTTTTGCTAATTAGAGTTAACAAAAGTTGTCATCTATAGTTATCAAACACAGAAAAACAGCCAAAAAGATTATTTTTTATTATAAAATTACAGCTAAAACACTTGACAAGAATGATTTATTGTCATAAATTAGCCACCGCAACGAGAAAACAACTTTATATCTAACTAACCAACTTTATTAAATTAAAACTATGAAAAGATTCTTAATTATGGCGGCTCTTGCAGCGTCTACATTATCTGCTGCTGCGCAGTCATTACCTAAAAAAGCAACTGTAAAAAATTTCGTAAGCGTTCAGTTCGATAAAAGCAGCAATGATGCACTGACACGTATAGATTCTAATCAGATGCCTATCCACAACATGTATTACTTCCGTCCTCGCGGTTTCTTCTACTCTGGATGGAACAAAGAATATATGTGTCCTCACGCAACGTTTGCTCCTGCCAATATGAATCTTACATTCGAGGCTTACCATAACGGCGGTACTCCGGAGTGGACATATCCGTCTGGCGAAATAGATGCTAATGGTAAATCAATTAATAAAGTTGAAGTGGCCGAATCTATTACAATTAACCTGCCCGAAGGAACTTACGACACTCCAGTACTCGTAGATCCCGATGAACCTGTTTATGATCTTTACGCTCCCGGTCTGGATATGAGAATTGGTGGAAGCACAGGCAAGGAAACAATAGACTGGGCTGGAGTTCCCATGTGTTATGATGCATATGCCGTAAACTATGTTCCGGCTGGTTATCTCGGTGCCGTAGGCAACTATCTGAGTACCGCAAATCCCAATGCAAACAAAGAATTTGCATCCCTGCTCAACTGCAATACATTCCGCACACATGGTTTTGGCGAACTTTTCGAGTCACCTGCTCCGATGGTCGTTAAGGGTTTCAACACACTTATAACTGCCGAAGAAGGTTTTGAGAATCTTCTCGATGAAGTTGACTTCAGCATAAAACAGTTCATCAATGGCGAATATGTCGAAATTGCATCTGACGATAAGTTTGATGTTGAGATTACATATTTCTCAGACGCAGTAAACGGATGGCGTCAGTATCACGTACTATGTTCTTTAAAGGGCGATCCTCTTGAAATGCCGGGCGACTCTTACATCATTCCTATGATAAGTTCTAAGACGGTAATGATTACACCTATGTTCGACGGACAGCCTAAGTACGACAAGCATGTAGATGAAAAACAGCACGTTACGACAATGTTTGTCGATGCAGAGATAGATGGTAAGAGAGATATGTACCAGTTTAAGAATATGAGTGCTACCGACGAGGAAGGAATGGTTCTCCACCTTACAAGCTGGTGTATCGGTCTCGACATGAGTTATTCAAGCAGTCAGATTGCAGGTATCGAAAATATTAAAAACGAGGAACAGATCTACGACAATGCAGTATATAACCTTCAGGGCGTTAAGGTTGCCGACAACAGCAATACAGAAAACCTTCCCAGCGGTATATATATCAGCAATGGAAAAAAAGTTTTAGTAAAATAATTTAAACTACTGCTACAGTAATATATATACGGGAATATTACTAAAGTAACAGTCGTTGAAAGAGGCATCGCAGCTCTTAAACATTTATTCAGACAATATGTTAAGAGGCAGAAAATATTCTGCAGCGTATCTCTGCGTATGCCTTTAAAGAAAAAAAAGAAACAATAATATAACAACTAACCTTAAAAAAAATGGAAATGAAAAAATTATCATCAGCAATGTGTATTGCAGCAATGCTTTTGGCAGGATGCTCAAGTGAAAACGATTTCGTTGTCAACGAAGAAAAAAGCGACGTAGTTAACATTACCAGAGTAGGAGCCGAAACTTCAGAGGACTTACAGAAAGAGATGAAGGCACTTGGTACTGAAGGTTTCCGCTTTATCGAATTCGACGGAGCTGACAAGATTCTGCGCCAGAGCATTTGGAAACAGGTTGGCGATTTATGGACAGCAGGACAGGATCTGCCTGTTAACGCAACAGCTAACGTAGCAGCCGTATATCCGGCAGGTGCCGAAGCAACAGGTACAGAACGTATATTTAAGGCAGGCGAAAACAACATGACAGCCATTGCAGCCATCGACATGTCTACAGACGGTGAATTCCAGCCTTTCTTCAAGCATCAGATGTGCCAGATGGAACTTGTCTTCAAGGATCAGAACGGTAAGCTCATTGGTTACGGAAATGCTAACGGACAGGTTTCGGCAGTTACCCTCAACCAGCCTACAGAAATGACATATTCTCTTAAGACTGACAACGTAGTTAAACTGGGCGAAATGGCTTACGCTGACTTTGATGTTACAAAGACAAACTATATCATCCCTGGTGGCGAAAACTATGAATTCAAGATTACATACAAGAGTGCTACAGGCGAGATTAAGAATTTCGTAAGCAAGCCTACTACTGTTTTTGCAAAAAACAACAAGTACACAGTAAACTTCAGAATTGAAGAAAATACTCCCGTTGTCAACATGTCTCTCACAGGCGTAAACGTTGAGCAATGGAATTATCAGGAAATTGAAAGCATCGTCGAAGTAGTTCCTCAGAACGTAGTACCCGAAGGTGCCATCAAGGAAGGAACTCTTGCTCCGAAGGGCACATACGTTGCATTTGCAATCGACGGCGTTAAGTATGCTCTTGACGAAACAAAGTTTGCCGAACATAAGGAACTCGTTCCTTTCGGACTTCTCATTAGTAACGGTAAGCACCAGGTAGTCATGGCTGGTAAAGAATGTCCCAAGTCTATGTGGCAGTGGAGTATTTCTTACTCTTCATGGCAGAACATGGAACTGATTCCCGGCGTATTTACAGAAGACTTCTATTCTTCTAAGGCAGACGAGGATTATGGTGGAAAGGCAAACACAGACGCTATGATTAAGTGGACTACAGAAGGTACAGGCCGCACTGTAGAAGCAGCAACAAGATGTGCAGAATTCGAATTCAACGGTCAGACAGAATGGTATCTCCCCGGTGGTGGCGAACTTATGTTGTTCATGGATAATCGTTTCAACATCAACAAGGTACTTGCTAACATCACAGGTTTCGAGGAGATAAAGATTGATGCAAGCTATTGGTCTTCATCACAGTCTAAGGAATCTTACGCATATGCATGGAGTCAGTACTCAAGAGACATCAGCTCTATGGGTAAGAACGGTACTCTTAACATACGTCCCGTAATGGCTTTCTAATCTAAAAATAGATATTTAAGTTTTTTCATCAACCGGAATGTCGCCATAAGATCAGTCATTTATGGCGACATTTTTTATTTGTTCTTTCGTGAAAACACGTCTAATTTCAGTTTCTGCACCACCCTTTTGTCATTTCACATTTTAGAGGCCTTGAAAATGGGGGCACATTGAAATTTTTACTTAATTTATTGCTTTTCTATTTATTTTTATTATCTTTGCAGATGTAATCGGTACAGCAGACCTGTATACTGCATAAGATAAGTATAAGAAACAGGTTATAAGAGATGTGCCGGGGAACATAATTATAGCACATGGTACTTGATTAGGTAAGAACATTCAAACTTCTGTATCATACTAAAAATGTCAAAGAGTTTGTAATTCTTCATGAGACAAAATAATCAGGTATTTATATAATATTCTTTCCGCAAATATTAATACACTTTACTTTTTTACAGACTGACTGCCGCCGCGTTGTGATTATGCGGACGGCAATTTTTTTATCTGTCTCACTACCCCGCTATTCCGTATCCTTTGCACTCCTACTGTAACTCACTATTACCACTCCGGCAAATACGGTTATCGCAGCAACGACCTTCTGAACAGTCAGTGTGTCCATGCCAATATAGATGCTTATGGCTATGGCAATTATTGGCTGAACATAAGAGTACATGCTTACAAGTGTGGGACGTATACGCTGCTGTCCGAAAGGTATAAGGTAATACGTCATGAACGTACAGCAGAAAATAAGGAACGCGAGTTCCCACAGAAGATTCGAAGAGAGCGACAGGTAGTTAACAGTCAGTATGTCGGATGCTGAAAACGGCAGTGCCATTACCGTAGAGAAAAGGAACACCCACTTCATAAACGTTATTGGCGAATATTTTGCAATCAGCGGCTTGAACACTCCTAAGTATGTAGAGAAACATATAATGTTAGATATCATAAGCAGCAGTCCGTAGACATTAGTAGAACGATTCGTGGCACCCATTCCTACACTGTTGAGTATCAGGAACAATATACCGCCCAGACTAAGAGCCACGCCTCCCGCCTTTCTTAACGTAATAGGTTCCTTCAATGCTATGGCAGCTATTATCATTGTTACCACGGGCGATGTCGAAGACACTATGGAGCAGTCCATCGGCGTGATGTTCTCGATGGCCATCATAAACATTACCTGAGGAAGAAGAAATCCAATCAGCGAGGCAATGAGAATCTTAAAGACATCTTTCTTCTCCACCCTCTCATCCGGCATCATGAACGAGATAATCCAGTAAAGAGCACCTGCCACAAGCGAACGCAGACAAGTTATTGCCAAAGGCGAAATCCAGTGTGTCGCAGTAAGGTCTTTGCAAACGATGATGTTCAATCCGAAAATGGCATAAGCTGAAAAACATGCCACGTGTCCTATCTTAGTATTCTTCAAATCCATATAACAAATCTGGCTAACTGTCTAAAGGGATGCAAAGGTAAACATTTTTTCAATATCACCCACAAATGCGCAACGATAAATAACAGCAGTCTGATTCAGTAAACTTAATACTTATGTGTGTTCAAAAATCTTTTATCATTACGTTATCAAACTTTTGTAATGACACTAAAAAACTTTTGTAATGACGTTTATAAACTTTCGCAGTTGCATTTACAAACTTTCGCAGTTGCGTTTACAAACTTCTATCATTACAAAAGATTTTCGAATTTTGACAAAAGCAGGAAAAGTCTTCCAACATGATTTAGATACCATTACTAACTATCCGGCATGAGATACACAACAATATCTGTTAAAGACAATTACATACAGAAAAATAGTAAAGACATTCAGGACGAACAAAAAACAAGTCCGTGCAGAAAAACGCTTTTTCCAACACGGACTTTTATAAAACCATAATTGTATGTCATCTAAAATTAACAGGTACGACTGTATAAGTTCATAGAGGAAATGATCTGACTATACAAACAAACCGAAAAAACATAAAACATAATAACATGAAAAAACATATAGTCAAGGTGTAGAAATACGTACCTAAAATAACATACATTCTGTAGCAATATCTGATTTATGGAAGAGTCCACTTCCATACACCAGGATTATTATAGTCTATAGTTACGGTATAAATCATACCGGCCATGTAACTCTTTCCATCTGCGGATACAACGCTGGCTTTGTATTCCTTTCCGTCTGCGACGAATCCTATTCCGAGCTCTCCACCGGGTTTAAGATCGTGTGCAGGTTCAAATGCCATGTATATAAAGTTGTCGGCATCGGGAATCACTGTACCCGAAAGATGTACCTTGGCATTTCTAACCTGCTGTGCAGACGGATTGGTAATATAAAAACTAACATCAAGATTATTTGTGTTTTTTATGGCCTCAGGAAGATTATTAACGTTAATCTTTAGTATTGCGCACTGCGGCTTTATACTTATCAGCTGTGATGTCACTGCACTGCTGTGTATTCCCGACCGTAACAGCAGATGGTCTCTAAGATGCTCGAAGTTGTTAAGTGCTGTCTGTGTCTGATCTAAGTATGCATATCGCGGTACACTGTTTGCCTCATTGGGTGCATACTCCACTTTAGCCCCCTTATAAGACAGTTCGAACGACTGCCACTCCGGAGCAAAGTGTCCGGCAAAAACACCTGTCTTTGTACCTTCTCCACCTACAAGATTGAAAACTTCAGGCGACATACATACATCATCCACATATCCGTATACGTCAAGATGATCGCCGGCAGTCCATACCATATCTGTAAGTTCGTTCATCTGTACGCGCGTGCAGTCGCTTTCTGGTAATCCGACACCTATAATGCGCATATCCAGTGTCAGCGAATCTGTTTCTTCAATATCGAAAGGTTCCGTGTCAGAAGAGCATGATGTCAATGCAAGAACACATGCTGGCAAAAGAATATAAAATAAATTTTTCATAAGTTCATTCATTTAATTGTTAACTCGGTGATGTCTTTACCATGCAGTGTTATCCAAGTTGCCAGGATTATTTTCATCAACATCGTATTGAAACTGCTGCATTTCAAATGTATCAGATGCTGCAAAGCCTTTTTCCACTTTTAAGACCTCTACCTCTAAGACGGGTCTTACATAACGTCGTTTAATAATGTTCATAATTCATAACTCTTTAATTGTTCATAAAAGGCCACAATATTTTAATCCAAATATATTTATTCTCGCTCGAATAAGTTTTACACCTTTGTTTCATTGTGTACTGCAAATATATATTTATTTTTAATAAGGTGCAAATAAAAAAGCAATAAAAACATATCATTTTATTATTAAATATAATGTATGAAGTAACT
>JAHHQW010000008.1 GCA_020026195.1 Prevotella sp. | reverse complement strand
TTTTAGAATCGCTAAGCTATATGGCTATCCCCATTGATTATCTACTGAGCCATTAAAAGCGCAATCAAACAAGTTTGGTAAGAATAGATGAATGCATAAAAAAAGCGTAACTCATATTATTAGAGTTACGCTTTGATGTTTTTATCTGTTAAGTTTTTCTTCGTTTTCCTTCCAATGTTCAAAGTATTTGTTTTTAAGTCTTTGTTCAATATCAGAAAGCGTTTCGCCCGGTATTGTAGTCGACTTAATCCATACGCAGACGAGAAACACTGCGATTGTTATTACAGCAGAGATAATCCATTTCAGAATTTCACTCTCCACGGGAATGTACTGCATTGAAACTATGCCAGAAACGACAGGAATTCCAAACAGAAGCAGGTCTGAACCTGATTTTATCTTGTAACTGTTCTGTACACGCTGGTATTCGGTGTCCTCATTAAGAATATCGCTTTTATTCTCCTTCCACCAACGTTCAAAGTTTTCGTCCTTAACCATTACATTATTTCTTTGAAGCCTTCTTCTTGCGAAGATATTTAAAGAGGAAATAACCTCCTGCAATCAGTACTACTACAATAAGGAAAATCTTAATGTATTCGCCGTACTCCATTATCTTATCTGTAAGCTGATCTTCAGGGACGATGGCATGCAGATACCAGCCCATTGCAGCAAGTATGATGTTCCATGCACCTGCACCTATGGTAGTGTATAAGAGAAATTTCCAATAGTTCATCTTAGCAAGACCGGCAGGGATTGAAATAAGATGACGGATACCGGGAAGCAGACGACCTGTTATGGTAGCCACCATTCCGTGATTATCGAAATACTGTTCGCTCTTTATAACCTTGTCGCGGTTAAGAAGACACATCTTACCCCATTTACTATCGGCAAAACGATAAATTACGGGACGACCTACGTAATAAGCTACCACATAGTTTATAGTAGCACCGAGGTCGGCACCGATGGTAGCAAAAAGAATTACGAGAAATACGTCGAGGTTGCCACCTGCAGCATGGTAAGCTGCGGGAGCCACTACAAGTTCGCTGGGTACAGGGATGACGGTACTCTCAAGTAACATGAGGAATAGTATCGTTCCATAATTAAGATTGCCTAGTAAAGATGTAATCCAGTTCATTTTCTATTTTTATTTTATTGGTTATTAGTTATTTTATTGTTATGTCTGTTCATACACAGAGTACATATATGTATGTTCTCCAGTGCTTTGTTACAATTTTTGTCAATTTTTAGGGCATTTTCTGCTGCCTCCATGGCAGACTTGTAGTCTTTTGCATTAATCAGAACATCTGACAGACGAGTCCATGTTTCACAGCACGTGCCGTCTGTCTGAGAAATCTTTCTGTAAATGTCTGCTGCCTTGTCAAATTCTTCTCGTGCAATGAGAATTTCGCCATAAACCATAAGATAGTCGTTGTCTTTTTCTCCATTGTAAAGCAGAATCCATTTTTCAGCCATGTCCGTAAATTGGCATGTTATGAACATACGTGCAGCTTCAAGCGCCATGTCAGACACTGCTTCCTGATGATTCTTTGCAAAATCCTCAAGAATACCGTCAGCCGCATCAGCATCGTTTGTGATGTGCAGTCTGACGCTTGCACAGAGTAAGGCAAACATTACGTCATTGCTTGTACCGATTGTCCTCAATATATCCGATGCTTCTTTATATCTGCCGGCAATGTCAGCAAGATACCAAGCCCTCATCAGCAGAGCTTCATCTTCAGGATGTTTCAGCACAAGTTGTGTAGTGAACTTGTCGGCAAGGTCGAAAAGCTTTTCAGTTCTGAGTACATCAGCAATGTGTGACAGCTCTCCGCCATCTATGGTTGTTGAGTTTAAAATCCTTTCTATATCCCTTCTGATGTCGGTCATCGGCACAGAAAATTAAAAATAAAGGGCTGTCATAAAAGATGGCAACCCTTTATTATATGTTTAGATTAATTCTTTTTCCAGTTATCTCTCAGACCAACAGTCTTGTTGAATACAGGATGTTCGGCAGAACCATCCTTATCGGCCATGAAGTAGCCTATGCGCTGGAACTGGAGATATTCGCCCGGCTGCTTTGTTGCAGCATATTCCTCAACGTAACATTCATTACGAACCTTGAGAGATTCGGGATTGAGAAGCTCGCGGAAGTCGCGTTCGTCGGCAGAAGGATCTTCTACAGTGAACAGACGATCGTATTCTCTTACCTCAGCCTTTACGCAGTGGTCGGCAGAAACCCAGTGCAGAGTGCCCTTTACACGGCGGTTGGCACCTGGCATACCTGTCTTGCTTTCTGGATCGTATTCGGCAAATATCTCTACGATATTACCATTTTCATCCTTTCTGCAACCTGTACACTTAACAATATAAGCATTCTTAAGACGAACTTCGTTGCCCGGAGTCATACGGAAGAATTTCTTAGGAGCGTCTTCCATGAAGTCCTCACGTTCCATCCACAGATGCTTAGAGAACTTGATAGTGTGTGTTCCGTCGTTTTCGTTTTCTGGGTTATTGATGGCCGTCATCTCCTCAACCATATCGTCGGGATAGTTGGTGATAGTAAGACGAACGGGGTCTACAACAGCAGAAACACGGATAGCTTTTGCGTTAAGGTCATCACGTACAGAAGCTTCGAGCAGAGCCATATCGTTAAGAGCATTGAACTTAGTATATCCGATGCTGTCGATAAAGTTGCGGATACTTTCTGGAGAATAACCTCTGCGGCGCATACCGCAAAGTGTCGGCATACGTGGGTCGTCCCAACCGCTTACGAGATGTTCGTCGACAAGAGAGTGGAGCTTACGCTTGCTCATCACTGTGTTTGTAAGGTTCAGACGGTTGAACTCAATCTGACGCGGACGGTTGTCGTCAAGAACTTCGCATCCTTCCATGCGTTTAACCTCGTCTACGAAATGATCGTAGAGCGGACGGTGAGGTACGAACTCAAGAGTACAGATAGAATGGGTAACACCTTCAAAGTAGTCGCTCTGTCCGTGTGCGAAGTCGTACATAGGATAAGCATGCCACTTAGTACCAGTGCGGTGGTGCGGAGTCTGAATGATACGGTAGATTACTGGGTCACGGAAGTGCATGTTAGGATTAGCCATGTCGAGCTTAGCACGCAGAACCATAGAACCTTCAATGGCATCGGCAGTGTTCATGTGATTGAACAGACGGAGATTTTCCTCAATGGGACGGTTTCTGAAAGGAGATTCTGTACCCGGTTCGGTAGGAGTACCCTTCTGTGCAGCAATCTGTTCAGAAGTCTGCTCGTCAACGTAAGCCTTACCTTCCTTAATCATCCAGATAGCAAAGTCCCAGAGCTTCTGGAAATAGTCAGAAGCGTAGTATATGTTATTCCAGTGGAATCCTAACCATTTGATATCATAGAGGATAGAGTTAACGTATTCGTCGTTCTCCTTACTCGGGTTAGTATCATCAAAACGAAGGTTGCAGATGCCGCCGTTACGTTCGGCAACACCGAAGTCCATACATATAGCCTTGGCATGACCTATGTGCAGGTAGCCGTTAGGCTCTGGCGGGAAACGTGTCTGTAACCTTCCGCCGTTCTTTCCTTTTGCTAATTCACCCTGAACAATTTGTTCTACAAAACTAACATTTTTCTTTTCTTTTGCAGAACTTTCTTCTGTCTTTGTCATATCTTAAAAAATACTTTTATTATCAATCAAATAGGACACAAAGATAATGTAAATAGGTCGAAATCCAAAATAATTAATGTGGCTTTTTAAATTATCGTGGCTAAATGATATTAAATATCAAAAATATAGTTCATTTATTTTGCATTTATAAGTCCTTACATTATCTTTGCATCATATTGAACAAAACTTAATTTATGGCGAAAAATATATTCAGGGGACTGGGAATTGCACTTGTAACACCATTTAAAAAGGATGGCAGCGTAGACTTCGATGCACTTAAACGACTGATAGAATATCAGTTGGAGGGCGGAGCCGACTTCTTCTGTATTCTTGCAACTACCGGCGAAACTCCTTGTCTTACCACTGACGAAAAGCATGAGATAAAGCAGTTTGTGGTAAATACCGTAGCACGCAGGGTTCCGATTCTTATGGGATGCGGCGGAAACGACACGCGTACCGTAGTAAACGACCTGAAAACTATGGATTTCGAGGGTGTTGACGGTGTACTCAGCGTATGTCCTTATTATAACAAACCGTCTCAGGAAGGTCTTTATCAGCATTTTAAGGCTGTTTCCGAGGCTTCGCCATTACCAGTAGTTCTTTATAATGTTCCCGGACGTACGGGGGTAAATCTAAAGGCAGAGACTACGCTGCGTATTGCTAACGACTGTCCTAATGTTGTTGCCATAAAGGAGGCTGCGGGAAATCTTGAGCAGGTAGACGAGATAATTAAAAACAAACCTGAATATTTTGATGTGCTGAGTGGCGACGATGCACTTACTTTCCCTATGGTGGCATGTGGTGCAGCCGGTGCAATATCAGTAATCGGAAATGCACTGCCCAAACAGTTTTCTAAGATGATTCGCCTTGAGTTTAATGGCGAGTTTGAGGCAGCACGTAAGATTCATCATAAGTTTACTGATCTTTTCAGTCTGTTGTTCGTTGACGGCAATCCTGCCGGAGTGAAGGCTGCATTGCATGAGATGGGATTCATAGAGAATGTTCTCCGACTGCCTCTTGTTCCTACACGACTTACAACGTTGAGAAAGATTACAGAGATTCTTAAAGATCTTAATCTGTAGTATATTTTAGATTGTTAGATAAATTTATGGCGGCATGCAGAAATATAATTCTGTGTGCCGCCTTCAATTTATATAGGTCTGTGCGTAATTATAAATTACGGAATATTAGTTGCATTATATACTGATTACTCTATCTGGTTTTTTCAATATTTTGAATTCAACAAAGTTCTGTATGAAATAAACTGATTAATAAAGGTCGTTTTATGTGCGTTTTCTATGGGACTAACCTTGTTTCATAACTTTTGTAATGACAACTATAAACTTCTGTCATTACGTTAGCTGACATTTATCACTGTGTTTAAGGCTGAAAAATCTTGGTTTTTGAAGAAAAATAGCATAAAAAGGTGCTTTTTGGACAAATATCTTTCAGTGCAGCTTCAGTTTATTGGTTATTTTATGAAATAACGCTTAAAAGTAAATTTATCAGTGCTTTCTGTTCGTTTATAATTCTGTGATTAATAGTAGACTGAATGTAAATATAAAATATAAGTGTGCAGTTATTCAAGTTCGTAACGAACAAATTCATTAATTTTAGAGTCGCGGCTTAAATCAAGGTAAACTTTCTTGTAAGGCTTGTAATAGAAGAAACGATAATTAATTACGCTTGCATCAGTAGCTCCCGTAACATCTTGAATTATGAATATCTGCTGATCATCAAAAAACTGCTGATGTGTTGTTGTAAACTTTACGATTCCCTGAAACATGGCGTCAGAATAATCGTTCCCGTCGGATGTCTTGTACTTACATACAAAGTAGTTTTTGTCTCCTTTAGACGATATATCAAGCGTAGAATAATTATTGTCACCTTTATTTATCAGTCCTTCGTTGCAGTCAACAGCCGACCAATGTCCGTAGAAGGGTGGGACAGAAGTGAAACACCCCTCCCCGTTAATGTTTATCGTATCGCCAGAAAAAGAACAATCCTTTTCCTCAGTCAGGTATTTGTATATTATACTGATGCCATTACGCGATCTGTTCCATTTAAAGAAAGTCTTTGCCGATAATCCTATATAATCAAATGTGTATTTTATGCCGTCTCCGTTTGCATTAAGATGGTAGCAGAAAGTATTTCCGTTAAACTCTTTCATGGCATTGCATGCATACCATGTGCCTGTCATCGGAAGTTCTGTCTCAAAAACACCTATGTTGCTGATGTCCAATGAAGCCCCCGAAATGCTATAGTTTTCCTCCAGTCGTTTTCCATTGTCAAAACTGATAAACAGTTGTCTGTCATGAGTGTACCATCTGAATTTATTATTGTCAGAGACACCAGTTCCGTCAGTTCTGAATGTAATGTCAGACATCGTAAAACTATCATCCGAAAATTTATTTTTTAGTTTCCATGAACCCTCTAACATCCAGTCGTTTTCATTTATTGACTGCTCCGTATTGTTGTCATCATCGTTGCTGCAAGATGAAAATATAGCAACACTTGTTATATAGAATAATACTAATAGAATTTTGTTAAATGTTATAGATAAAGATGTTTTAGTGCGCAAAAGTAATAAATAATCAAATAATAAAAAGAAATCGTATGTTTGTTTTATATTCACGTCAGATGTTTTTATGTCTTATTAACGCGAAAGTGAGCCAGGTTTAATTTAATTCAGTAAAAGCCAATGTCGCATAAAAGCAGTCATGATGCAGAAAAATGTTTTTTATAGATGAACTAAACGTTGAATTTGAAGAAGTACAAACTTATTTCGTAACGATAAGTAATACATTTTAGCGGATATATTAAATGCTTTTAAGCATGTTCAAAACAAAATTCCCTATATATAATAAGGTGTTACCATTACAAAACATAGAAAAATCCACTAAATATATTAATTGTATTACTATATTGTAATTTTTACAACTTTTTATTTGGAAGGTATTAAACTAATAACTATATTTGCATCAGAATTAAACAAATAAGTAATAACAAATAAAACAATATACGATTATGGAAGAAAAGATTTATTCAATGCCACGCATCGGTGAGAAAGCTCCCGAATTTCAGGCTAATACAACACAGGGTCCTATCAATTTCCCTGCTGACTTCAAAGGCAAGTGGGTTATCCTCTTCAGCCATCCTTCAGACTTTACACCTGTCTGCACAACAGAGTTCATGACATTTGGTAAGATGCAGAAAGAATTTGAAGATTTGAACTGCCAGCTCATCGGTCTTTCTGTAGACGGTATTCACAGTCACATCGCATGGTTGCGTACAATCTACGAGAAGATTGAATACAATGGAATGAAGAACATTGAAGTTAAGTTCCCTCTGATTGATGATATCTCAATGAAGGTTGCTAACCTCTACGGTATGATTCAGCCGGGTGCAAGTTCAACAGCAGCAGTTCGTGCCGTATTCTTCATCGACCCACAGGGAATTGTTCGTACACTGATGTACTATCCTATGAACCTCGGCCGTAACTTCGACGAAATCAAGCGTGTACTCATCGGCCTTCAGACAGCTGACAATTTCAAGTGCGCTCTTCCTGCTGACTGGCGTCCCGGTACAGAAGTTATCGTTCCTCCTGCTGGAACATGCGGCGTAGCTAAGGAACGTATGGAGAACAAGAACAATGAGTTTAATGCTTACGACTGGTTCTTCGTTACAAAGAATCTTTCTAAAGAGGATGTTGAGGCTAAACTCGGTAAATAATTAAAAGCGACAACACGATCAGAGGATTAGTTATCCTTTTCTGAATGATAATTCTTAATAAAATAATCTCTGTGCCATCATGGTGCAGAGATTTTTTATTGCCACAAGTTGGTCGTTGAAATAATTTTGCGGTAGGAAACACATTAGGATTTATTTGTAATACTGGATGGTATTTTTATATATTTGCTTATAAAAAATATAGCTAATTCTTGAAAAGCTATTTAAGATAAATCATAGAGACAATTATCTAAAAACACTGAAATAATCAATTATGGAAATTATTTATAAGGGTAATATATTATGGACTGTTGAAGACTGGTACAAATATATATATAATGAATCAGGCAGATGGAAATCTGGAAATAGTGCAGAGACATTAGACCAATTTGTATGCAATGACAATGACATTGATGTTATTGAGAACACAACAAATAAATAACTTATTGGTAACTGGTGCTGTGTAAGTGTCAGATGAGAGAATAAAAAAATACCGGATGTTCCTTGCGAAACACCCGATATTAAATAAAACTATATTAATGAAATTTATTTACAGCATTTAGCCTTAACAACGTCTACTGCTTCTACAGTATAACCAGCTTTTTTAAGCAGTGAAAGAACACCCTTTTCGCCAACGAGATGACCTGCACCTACGGCAAAGAGAGTAGGAGTTTCCATTATTGCAGGCATTTCCTTAATCCAATTGTTGTTACGATTGTAAATCATAACATTCAAATCCTCTTCAGAAAGATCGCACTCGTTGTTGAGTTTCTCGTTCATGGCATTCTCAACGCCCTTGATGTCTCGACTCATGTAAGCATCCTGAAGATGTTTTGCCAGCTCCTTTGAAGCTTCAAAGTTACGTACGGCACAGAGCAGAGCCTTCTTTCCCTTTTCCAAAGGAACATCAAATAAAATTTTCATCTGACTCTCTACTGTTTCGAGTCCGCCGACCTTAAGTCCCTTCTCTATAGCCATGTTTTGCAGCTGAATGTCTATAGGTTTTGAAATGTCAAGACCCGGATTCATTTTCATTGCATTTAAAACATCAAGCTGAGTACTGAGAGTCTGCGGAGAAAGCTGAATGAGCTGTTTTTCAACCATAGGATTTTTCATTGATACACCCATTACCTGCTGAATGATGGCATCAATCTCTTTAATTTCGTCTTCAGTATAAATAGTGTATAGAGTCTGTCCTTCGGGGAGCATAACCATCTTCATCCTTTTCATCATGTTCTCCTGATTCATCATTTCAGAAGCTACCACTTCGCCATACACCTGTTTAATGTCGCCATAAACGTTCTTAAGACCAGGAATTGAGTCGATGAAAGTATGCGGTGCTATGTGATAAGTTCCTACGATATACGACGGAGCTTTAAGATTCTTGCCTGAAATTTTGTAAAGTAACTGTGCATGAGCACCGAATGTTGCGGCTACGAACAGCGCAACGAGCATAAATATTTTCTTCATAAATTAAATGATTTTTATTTGATTGTTTTTTCCATTGGAGCAGCGGTCTTATCAGCTTTGCCAGCTATGTATCCTGCACGGATTCCTAAGATTATACCGAGAACAATACATAGTAAGATAAACCTTTTTGCCACTTTCTTTTCTTTTTCCGATAGATTCATAATTGCAGTTTTTGTTTTCACTTATTATTTTTGGCACAACGCCATTTGCAAATATAATGAATTTTGTTTTAAATGTCAATAGATGGATAATCTAAATGATGCGGAAAAGATGTATTTTATTACGTTCTGCTTAATTAAAGCATTTAAAAAGTGGAATTTGTTACATAGAGTTATATATTGGTTAATGTTTTTCTTTCAAATAAACAGGATTCAGTTTGGGTTAATTGTCTGAATCCTGTTATCTATCTTAAATACAAACTTTTATGGTAACTATTAACTAATTCTGCGTGCAAAGATAATCCATAATCTCCATTGCAAATGCAGACCTTGTGTTATCTTTAGGTTAATTCGACTTAAAGTACTGTCTGTTATTGATTTATATCATTTATTATATCCTCAAGCTCTTTTAAGTGTTTATTAATTTTGCGTTCCTGTACGAAATCTATTGGAATTGCAATGCCAAGTATTATAATACAGTTTATGATGAAAATTAATGTGTCTCCCCTTGAAATGTTGAATGCAAGCATCATTGCTAATATTATTCCGAAAATATATGCAATCTTACGACAGATGTTGTTCTTACGTCTGTATTCCTTTATCTTTAGGAGATAATCTTTCATTCTCTTTGCCCTAAGGTCTTTGAGCTCAAGTATTTTATATAGCTCTTTGTTTGTAAAATATTCTACGATTATCATGATATTGACAAATATAATTATTGTCCAGCTGAAGAAATCACCGCCTAAACACTTAGAACCTATGGCTAAAAAGTTGAAGCTGATTATACCCAGTAACTCCAACAAAATGCTTCGTTTGCGGACATACTCTATTCCTGTGACATTTTTATCTATAGCGGCCTTGATATATTTGTCATTGATAATCTCCTGACGATTCAGCTCTTCGCTGAGAAGATTGTACTGACTGCGCAGTTCGTTTAGTTCATCTATGTTGTTATTCATTGTTTTTCGTTGTTTTATTTGTTAGACATTGCCTTTAGTTGTTCTTTGATGCGGAAAAGGCGTATAGTTACATTTGCCACCGTGATACCCATGATGTCGGCAATTTCGTTGTAGCTCATGTTCTCAAGCCATAACAGGATGATAGCCTTGTCGAATACATTCAGTTTGCTGATACGTTCGTGCAGTTGCTGAATTTGTCGGTTGTTAGCACTGTCATCATTATAAAGGTCTATGTTTACAGACAGAGGTATGGTGCTGACTCGGTGCCTCTTCTTGCGTATCTGGTCGGTACATGTGTTCAGACTTACACGGTAAATCCATGTCCTTATGTTGCTGTCACCGCGAAAATCTTCATATCCGCGCCATAGGTTTATTAGTATTTCCTGGAAGAAATCATTCACCTCGTCGGCATCTTTCGAGTAGAAATAGCATACGGTGTAGATTGTCTTCTTGTGCTCTTTTATGAGCTCGTTGAATTCTTTTTCAATGCATTCCATTGTTTCTTGTTGCTTTTTACATCGTTAGACGTATGAATTACAAAATCCTTACATGATAAACGAAGAATTTTTAGAAAGAAATAAAAAATATCAGAACGCCTATATATAATAAGGTGTAAGAAGTTATTAAAACAATAAGGGCGGCATCTTTTATTAATGTCGCCCTTATATATAATAATGTGTTTATATCGTTACATATATCCTAACCATCGCAGGATGTCATTCATGTTCGCCACTATCATAAGCAGCATGAGTATTGCGATACCTACATATTCGGCACGTATCATGAATGTCTCGCTTGGCTTACGACGAGTGATAATCTCATAGAGCAGGAACAGAACGTGTCCGCCATCGAGTGCCGGAATAGGAAGAATATTCATGAAAGCAAGGATGATACTTAAGAAAGCCGTCATCTTCCAGAACATCATCCAGTCCCATACGGGTGGGAACAGACTGCCGATTGCACCGAAACCACCAAGTGACTTGGCTCCTTCGGATGTAAATACATACTGCATGTCGTTGATGTAACCGCCCAGTACGTGCATACCGTAACTTGCACCGGCAGGAATACTCTCAAGGAACGAATATTCAACCTTGATAGGTTTGTACAGTCCCTTTATAGAAGGGTAGAACAGTCCTAACTGAAGTTCGGGAGAGAGTGTAATTTTAGAAGTGTCTCTTACTCCGTTAGCCTTAGCAAGTACTATTGAAGTAGTGCGCACCTTCATACTGTCTTCGTGAGTCTCTGCCGATTCCATAACGTCGGCAAGTTTAGAAAGTTCGAGGTTTATCTCGTTCCAAGAGTCAACGCTCTTACCACAGATTGCAATAACCTTGTCACCTTTCTGAGCACCAATCTTTGCAGCAGGAGAGTCCTTCATCACGCTGTCAATTCTGTTTGGTATGAAAGGCATTGCAAATGCCGGTTTGTTCTGAATCATGTTAAGCAGGTTAAGGTCGCCCGGAAGATTGATTGTCTCCTGCTTGCCGTCGCGCATTACATAAACCTCCTTAGCCTGAGACATCTCGCGGAACAAGTCGCCAGACATATCCTTGAACTCACCATTCTCTGTTCCTAAAAGAATATCACCATCCTTGAAACCATAGCTCTTAGCTTCTGTATTAAACTTCATACCGAGGTCCATGTTCTTAACGGGGATATAAACGTCACCCCAGTAGAACAGAATCATTGCATAAAGAATAAGAGCAAGGATAAGGTTTACGAGCACGCCGCCGATCATTATGAACAGACGCTGCCATGCCGGTTTAGAACGGAACTCCCAGTCTTCGGCTGGTTTAGTCATCTGATCGGTATCGAACGATTCGTCTATCATTCCTGCAATCTTACAGTATCCACCGAGCGGAAGCCAGCCCACACCGTATGTAGTATCGCTTTTCTTCGGTTTGAATTCAAATAAATGGAACCATGGATCGAAGAAGAGATAGAACTTCTCAACGCGAACCTTAAATAGTTTAGAGAAAAAGAAGTGGCCGCCTTCATGAAATAACACTAAAAGCGAAATGGCCAGCATAAATTGTAAAAGTCTTATTAAAAAGATTTCCATTGGTCTTTATCGTTTGTAATATTAGTTTTTAGTTCATTATCTCCTTCGCAACAACACGTGCCTCACGGTCGGTTGCCATATAATCATCGTATGTAGGATTGGCAATGAAGCTAACACGCTGCATTGTCTTCTCGATAGTTTCTGCAATCTTCGGGAACGAGCATCTGTCTTCAAGGAATCCGCGGTTCACTATCTCGTTGGCCGCATTCATTATGCACGGCATGTTACCGCCCTTGTGAATTGCATCGTAAGCCAGGGCAAGACATCTGAACTTCTCCATGTCGGGCTCAAAGAACTCAAGAGGTTTCTCAAACAGATTGAGACGCTTTCCAGACAGAGACATACGTTTGGGATAAGAGAGAGCATACTGAATCGGCAGGCGCATATCGGGAACACCGAGCTGTGCTATCACGGCACCGTCTACAAATTCTACTGCTGAGTGAATGATAGACTGTGGGTGAATATGAATCTGTATCTTCTCAGGTTCTACGCCGAAGAGCCATTTTGCTTCAATCATCTCAAAGCCCTTGTTCATCATTGTGGCACTGTCTATCGTTATCTTGGCTCCCATGTTCCATGTCGGATGTTTCAGGGCATCAGCCTTTGTTACATTTGCCAGCTCGTCTGCTGACATCTTACGGAAAGGACCGCCCGATGCAGTAAGGATGATACGTGATATCTCGCTGTGTGCCTCGCCGGCAAGCGACTGGAATATTGCAGAATGTTCGCTGTCCACAGGAAGAATCTCCGAATGATACTGAGCTGCCAGCGAAAGAATAAGCTGTCCGGCTACTACAAGAGTCTCTTTGTTTGCGAGACAGATGCGTTTACCTGCCTTTATGGCGCGTATTGTAGGAGCAAGTCCTGCAAAACCAACCATTGATGCAACTACAGTGTCTATTGCAGAACTTTCAACCACTTCGCATACGGCTTCGATTCCCGCGTATACCTTTACGTCAGGACAGTCGGCAAGCAGTGCTTTAAGAGCTTCGTATTTAGATTCGTTGGCTGTGATTACTGAGTCAGGCTTGAATTTACGAGCCTGTTCGGCAAGCAGTTCTATATTATTATAGCCTGTAAGGCAGTAAACTTCAAAATTGTCGGGGTGTTCTTCCACAACTTGCAGTGTCTGTGTTCCGATGGACCCCGTAGACCCCAGAAGGGCAATTTTTCTTTTCATTTAATTAATATTTTGTATTACGGGCAGACTGCTACAGGTCTAAAAGACCTTCGGGTAAATCCACTGTTATTGTCTGTCCGTCTTTATTTATATTCTTTATAAAATCCTCTGCCGCAGGAATAAGCATAGTGTCTCCGTCGGCATCTTCCACCTCGAACAGTATGTTTGCGGTTGAGTCGTCGACGCGCTTTATTTTTCCTATAACGTTGTTTGTATTGAAATCTATAAGACTGAAACCGCTTATCTGAGAGAATGTCAGCGTGTCGTCATCGTCCTTAATATTTCGTGGCAGGTAAACCTCTGTGCCTGTAAGTTCGGCAGCTCTTTCCGTTGTGTCGATGTCGCAGAACTTTATCAGTGCAGTTTCGTTACTCTTAAATCTGTATTCTTCGATAAAGAACGGAACAAGAATTCCGTCCAACATCAGGACAAGGTAATCTGCATCTGCCGTGTCAAAGGTGTCGTCTTCAAAATAGAACTGAATCTCACCCTTGATGCCGTGAGGCTTACCTAAGACACCTATCTTATATACTTCTTCGAGTTTAATCATATTTTTTAGCAGGAAACACGTTTTATTACGGCGCCTAACTTGTTGAGGCGTTCTTCGATGTTTTCATAACCACGGTCTATCTGACCGATATTGTCAATGCGGCTTGTTCCGGATGCACTCATGGCAGCTATTAGCAGAGCAATTCCTGCACGTATGTCAGGACTTGTCATTCTTCCGGGTTTGAGCTTTATGCTTCTGTCGTGACCTATAACTACGGCACGGTGAGGATCGCATAATATAATCTGAGCTCCCATGTCGATAAGTTTATCAACGAAGAACAGACGGCTTTCAAACATCTTCTGATGTACGAGAATGCTGCCGCGAGCCTGTGTGGCAACCACAAGAACAACAGAAAGTAAGTCGGGAGTAAAGCCGGGCCATGTTGCGTCGGCAATAGTGAGGATAGAACCATCAATAAACGATTCTATCTGATAATGTGGCTGTTCCGGAATGTATAGGTCGTCATTGTCCTGTTCTACTATAATGCCGAGACGACGGAAAGTATCAGGAATAATTCCTAAGTCCTGTATTGACACATTCTTAATTCTTATTCCCTGACCTACCATTGCAGCCATTCCAATAAACGAACCTACCTCAATCATATCGGGAAGAATTTTATGTTCTGTACCGTGCAGACAGCTCACGCCGTCAATCTCAAGTAAGTTCGATGCTATACCGCTTATCTTAGCACCCATGTTGTTAAGCATTTTACATAACTGCTGGATGTAAGGTTCGCATGCTGCATTGTAAATTGTAGTATGACCTTCGGCCATTACCGAAGCCATTATGATGTTTGCAGTACCAGTTACCGAAGCCTCGTCAAGAAGCATACGGCATCCTTTAAGATGGTTAGCCTTAATTTCGATAGTATCTCTGACTTTTCCTCTTTCATAACTGGCGCCGAGATTTGCGAGACCAGTGAAGTGAGTGTCCATGCGTCGGCGTCCGATCTTGTCACCTCCGGGCTTTGCCACAATAGTGTAGCCGAAACGTGTAAGCAGCGGTCCGATTGTAAGGACACTTCCTCTTAGAGAAGAACATCTCTGTATAAATTCTTCGCTATGCAGAAAATCCTCATTGAGATCTTTTGCACAGAAAGAATAACTGTTGTCTGCAAGTTTTTTAATTTTAACACCCATACATTCCAGCAGAGCCATAAGGTTACGGATGTCTAAAATGTTGGGAACATTATTTATAGTCACCTCGTCAGACGTGAGCAGTGTAGCGCATAAAACCTGTAGTGCCTCGTTCTTGGCACCCTGTGGTGTTATGACACCTTTCAGCGGATGTCCGCCTTCGATGATGAATGATTCCATGATAAATGACTATTTCTTTTTCTTCTTTTTATCCTGACTGCTTACCAAATCCTTTTCGTTCACCTTGTCAAACTTAAAAGTATCAAGGTCGAGCTGTATAACGCCGTCGGTGAATTTTGCGAGGTCGGATGCAACCTTTTCGTCATCGCAAGAGCCATGACTCCATTGTAACAGGTTAATCTTCATCTGATTAGCTGTGAAAGCAGTAAGACGGTCACGTTCCGGTCCCGGTTCCATTGTCTTGAGAGTATCGAAAATCTTGAAAAGCATCTTACCATAATGCTTAACCTTGATGTGAGTCATCGGATACTCTATAGGTTCGGGTTTGGTGTTTATTTTAGCAGCCTCTGAAACATCGTAAGGATAGTCGATGTCGAGTTTGAAGTCGCTCATGATTGCAAGATGATCCCATAACTTCTGCTTGTACATATCGTTGCTTCTGTTTTCAGGGAACATACGGTCCATGATGCGTATTATCGACTCAGCACACTGCTGGCGTTCTTCCTTTGTCGGAAGACCGACGGCATATTTTATCATGCTATAAATCTCTCTGCCGTATTCAGGCATTCTGAGATGTTCTCTCTGCGTGTTATAGTCTAATCCTTCTATGTTCATAATTCTAATTTCCGGTAGAAAATTTATTTATTTCCCATGTTCAGCAGATCCTTTGGCTTATGAGCCACGAAATCCTTGAGATAGAACGGCACGTAGTAAGCCACGTCCTCAAATTTTTCTTCTGCAATCTGTTTTTCAGCAAGCGGGAACATATTTTTTGCAAGCGGGTTGATACCTTCGATGAGATGCGCATTGGGATGATTTATTACATCCATACACTTGGCAGCACCATTGCCGAAGAAATAAACATCACCCTTGTCAAGAAATTCTTTATAAGTATTTTCGTCCACAACGTCGGCACGTATCTCGCGCACCTCGTTAAGCGAACGGTCGTACACGGCAGCATAAACCTCCATGCGTCGTGCATCTATCATAGGGCAGAGCAGTGCTCCTTCTGGAATATCCTTGTAAAGCAGTACCGGAACGCAGAGCAGTTTCAGCGTCGGGACTGAAAGTAATTTTAAGTTTCTGCCGTAGCAGATACCCTTAGCCATTGAAACACCTATACGCAGTCCGGTATACGAACCGGGACCTGCACTTACGGCAACGGCGTCGAGCGGCTGGGCATGGTCGTCAATGAAAGAAAGTGCTTCGTCGATGAACTTACCGAGGATAACTGCGTGGTTCGGACCGTCGAAATCTTCAAGCTTGAATATGCATGAGCCTCCGTCGCTGATGGCTACGGAACAAATGTCAGTGCTTGTCTCAATATTCAATATGTATGACATAATTATATTTTATTCCTAATTAAATTGCAAATTTACTCTTTTTTCCTAAGAATTTAGTACTTTTGCACAAAATTAACTACAAAGTATTATGATACATTCGATGACTGGCTACGGAAAAACATCCGCAACCTATGGACAGAAGACAATAAATGTCGAGATAAAGTCGCTCAATAGTAAGAGTATGGATCTTAATGTGCGTGTTGCTCCTATATATCGCGAAAAGGAAATGGAGATGCGTAATATGCTGAGCGTAAGGATGTTGAGAGGTAAGGTGGATTTCAGTGTATGGATTGAAAGAGATAATGTTGCCGAACCAGTAAAGCTTAATGCTGAACTTATCAGTAATTACTATGAACAGATTAAACAGATTGCAGCAGACAAGGCAATTCCTGCACCTGCCGATCCGTTCCAGCTTGTAATGCGTCTGCCTGATGTTTTCACAACAGCCGAGCAGAATGAACTTTCAGAAGAAGAATGGAAAATCGTGAACGGTCTCATAGTAAAAGCCATCGATAATGTTGAAGAATTTCGTCTTCAGGAAGGCGAAGCACTCAAGCGCAAGTTTGAGGAAAAGATAGCAAACATCACAAGTCTTCTTGCTCAGATAGAA
Organism: Prevotella sp.; assembly: GCA_020026195.1. GTDB lineage: Bacteria > Bacteroidota > Bacteroidia > Bacteroidales > Bacteroidaceae > Prevotella. The sequence continues at coordinate 40,072 of JAHHQW010000008.1, read as the reverse complement.
CCTTACGAAAAGAGTCGTGTAGAGAAAATCCGCGAACGTATCGTAGATGGTCTGTCTTCTATTCCCGATGTAGAATATGATAACAATCGTCTTGAGCAGGAACTTATATATTACATCGAAAAACTTGATATCAGCGAAGAAAAACAGCGTCTTGCTAATCATCTCAATTATTTTACAGAAACTCTTAACGGTGAAATAGGTCAGGGTAAGAAGTTAGGTTTCATTGCTCAGGAAATGGGACGTGAAATTAATACAATGGGCAGCAAGAGCAACCAGGCAGAGATGCAGAACATTGTTGTCAAGATGAAAGACGAACTCGAACAGATTAAGGAACAGGTTCTTAACGTATTGTAATAGATTGAGATGAAAGGAAAACTAATTATTTTCTCAGCTCCCAGCGGCACAGGAAAGAGTACTATCATCAACTGGCTGATGGAGAATCACAAGGAACTCAACCTTAATTTCAGTATTTCATGTACCAGTCGTGCTCCTCGCGGACAGGAACAGAACGGTGTAGAATATTTCTTTCTCACACCCGAAGAGTTCCGTCAGCGCATAAACAATGATGAGTTCGTAGAATACGAAGAAGTTTATGCCAACAGATTTTACGGAACACTCAAGAGTCAGGTAGAGAAGCAGACTGCAAATGGCGAGAACATCGTTTTTGACGTAGACGTAAAAGGCGCCTGCAACATTAAGAAGGTATATGGCGACAAGGCACTCAGCATATTCATCGAGCCGCCTTCGATAGAAACCCTCCGCGAACGTCTTGTTGGTCGTGGCACAGACAGTGCTGAAGTAATAGAAGACCGTATTGCAAGAGCAGCGTTTGAACTTACATTTGCCGATAAGTTCGACAAGAGGGTAGTGAACGACAATCTTGAAGAAGCAGAACAGAAAGCTCTCAGAATAATAGAAGAATTTTTAAGCAGATAATGCACGGACGTAAGATTGGTTTATACGGAGGTTCGTTTAATCCGATACACGTAGGACATATAGCCCTTGCGCGCGAGATAATGCAGAAGTATGGTCTCGACGAAGTGTGGTTCGTTGTATCTCCGCATAATCCGCTCAAGGACGAGTCTTGTCTTGCCACCGACGAAGAACGGTTCATTCTTACAAAGAAGGCTCTTTCAGGCGAACACGGACTCATGGCATCCGATTACGAATTTCATCTGCCGCGTCCTTCGTATATGTGGAACACCCTTACCAGTCTTACAGAAGATTTTCCCGACGACGAATTCTCTTTAATAATAGGTGCTGATAACTGGCAGTGTTTTCCCCGTTGGTATAACTACAGGGAGATTCTTGCCAGCTATCACATCATAATATATCCGCGCGAAGGTTATGCAACCGATAATCTTCCATCTTCAGTAACACTTGCCGATACACGTCTGTGGAATGTCAGCAGTACAATGATACGCGACATGATTCACAGGGGAGAATCCATAAAAGGACTTGTTGCCGACGATATATTAGACGACGTAGTAAGACTTTATGCCTTGTAGACTTAAAGTCTGTAATTCATTAAAAATATTTTGTTATTAGAAAATTTCGGCTACCTTTGCATGCCCTGATTTTAAGTTTCTGCATTAATAACAAAACAAGCAATCATTAAGACTTCTTATTTAGGGCGCAGTTGTGTAGCTGCTGTCTGATAAACAGATACATAGCATTACTCGTCAGCAATGAATATTAAGTAATGTACAGGCACATACGCTAAAAATAATATTAACAATATACCTCTGGCTGTCAGCCGGGGATAAAAAGCATAACGATGAAAGACAGTATTGATTTCGGGACAATGAATGTAACCAGACTGTTCCGAAAACTTCTTATACCGACACTGTTAGGAATGGTCTTTTCTGCCGTGTTCGTAATTACCGACGGAGTGTTTGTCGGTCACGGAATAGGTAGCGATGCACTTGCGGCAGTGAACATTTCCGCTCCCATCTTTCTTGTAAACACAGGTATAGCCCTTATGTTCGGTATAGGAGCTTCAGTCGTAGCATCCATTAACCTGTCACGAGGCAAACTCAAGGTGGCACGCATAAACATCACTCAGTCAGTGGTGGTATGTGCCCTGCTTGTGTCGGTACTTGTGGCAGCCATGCTGTGTAATGTAGAAGGAGTGTCGCGATGGTTAGGCTGTTCCGACCGACTGCTGCCGCTTACTGCCGAATATGTGGTATGGTTCGCACCATTCCTGCCATTCAGTACGCTGCTTCATTCCGGACTGTTCTACATACGTCTTGACGGATCGGTTAATTATGCAATGCTCTGTAACATTGTTGCGGCAGTAATCAATATGCTGCTCGATTTCTTCCTGATAATAGTCTTCGACATGGGAATGTTCGGTGCTGCAATAGCAACGAGCATAGGTTACGTCGTGGGAGCCGTACTTATACTGATATATCTTTTGCAGAAACGCAGGAAACTGCACCTGTGCAGAGTAAAGTTCAGTAAGAAGAGTATTATGCTCACAGCGCGTAACATAGGATATATGTGCAGGTTAGGTTTTTCTACATTTCTCTGTCAGGTGGCAGTAGCCATAATGATGTTCAGAGGAAATGTGGAGTTTATGCGATACCTCGGAGAAGACGGCGTGGCAGCATACAGCATAGCATGTTATTTCTTCCCGATAGTATATATGGTGAACAATGCAATAGCACAGTCGGCACAGCCGATAATAAGTTACAATTACGGAGCAGGTAAGGACGAACGAGTGCTGAAGGCATTTCGTCTTGCACTCCTTACCGCCTTTGCGTTCGGTACGGCAGCATTTCTTCTTGCCCTGTTCTTCTCCGATTACGTATCAATGATGTTTGTAGGATATGGCACGGCGGCATACGAATACGGAGTAAAGGGACTTCCTCTTTTTGCTGCCGGTTTCGTGTTCTTTGGTGTAAACATGGTATGTATAGGATATTTTCAGAGCATTGAAAAAGAACTGCCTGCAAACATTGTCACTATTGTGCGAGGTTACATCCTCGTGTTACTTTGTTTCTGGTTGCTGCCGCAGACATGGGGCTTTGAAGGACTTTGGCTTGCAGTGCCAGTTTCAGATTTCATAACCATTGCATTTGTTATAGCGATGTATTTCTTTAACAAGAGAAAGAAAGTACGCAGTATGGCTTAGATTATAATATGTACGGTGTCAATAAAAACACGAAAGCCCGGAAGCAACATTCCGGGCTTTCATTGTTATATAAATAACTTGTTATTTACCTTCTTTTTCCAGCATTTCGGCAAATATCCTTGCAGCACATTCCACCTTTTCGGCACACGGACGAATCTCGTAAGTCTCGTCCGATCCCGGTTTCTTAATCTTACCGTTCAGTCCTAAAAGGTCTGCGCAGGTAGTAGAACCATTTTCAGCCTTAAACTCATCAAGCATATTTCTCACCATTGAAAAGCACTCCGCAGAACGCTCCTTGTTGCCCGGCTCGTCATTTCCGCGTTCCATTCCGCAGAGCATCACTGCACCCGAAACGGCACCGCACATCTGGCGTGTACGCGCTATGCCTGCACCAAATCCAGAAGACACAAGCATAGCCTGACTGTTGCTGAATCCGTACATATCAGCAAAAGCAGTTACGACAGCCTGTGAACAATTACATCCGTTTTTAAAAAGTTCTACAGATTTCTTTACCCTTTCTTCCAAGTCTTTTCTCATTCTTAAAAATCTTATTTACAAACAGACTTCAAAAATACGAAATAAATATCTTAAAACAGCATGTCGTCAGTTTATTTTGTATATTGCACAACGATATAAGACGTCTTTAAAATCAAAGTTTATGTGATAAACAGAGAAAATAATATGCAGATTATAGTGTAATAGTGAAGAATTTAAATGCCGACATAATATAATTAGGAAAAATATTATTACTTTTAACGTCTGAAAATGTGATTACAGAAAATATCAATATAATATTTAAATACATACTGCTTGTCAGGGTATTATCATCCTTTACTGGATGTCTGATACATATTTATGAAAAAACTTGAAAAGCTCATATTCTATAGAGAGAATCCGTTTCGCTCATTCATAGAAATACTGCTGAAGGCGGCACATATAGTTACGTGTCTTGCTGCGGTAGTACTGATTGTCTGTGTCATTGTGCGAAATGGTTTCATACTTCAGCCCGAAGATGTTAAAGTCATCAATAAGGTATTTCATGGTGTGTGGGTGATCTTCATCGTAGATTTTCTTCTTAATGTATTCCTGAACTTCAGCGAGTCGGTAAAACGATACAGGCTCATAGCATGGTTTACCAACATAATACTTCTGCTTACGCTCATTCCCGTGTGGTCGAAGCCGCCCATATATGGCGACATTTTGCAGCAGGGATGGCACGTTCTTGAAAGTACATGGTTCAGGGTGGTGATACTTCTGTTCCTTTCTTTACAGAAGATATCCTCCGTACTTGTTGGATTTCTCGGCAAGCGCACAAACCCGTCGCAGATTCTTGCCATCAGTTTCCTTACGATAATACTCATTGGCTCGGCACTGCTGATGCTGCCTCGCTGCACTTTCGATGCAGCGAAACTTCCCTGGATAGACTCACTCTTTATATCCACAAGTGCCGTGTGCGTGACAGGTCTTGTGCCGGTAGATGTTGCCACCACGTTCACCCCTATGGGACTTACCATCATAGCCATTCTCATACAGATAGGAGGTATCGGAGTGATGACGCTTACCAGTTTCTTTGCGATGTTCTTCATGGGCGATACGTCAATCTACAATCAGCTTGCTGTGCGCGATATGCTCAGTTCAAAGTCACTAAACTCCCTTCTGTCCACTATGCGCTACATCCTTTTGCTTACGTTTATCATAGAACTCTGCGGTATGGCGAGCATCTGGGTATCGGTACACGGAACGATGAACATGAGTATAAACGAAGAGCTTGCTTTTGCAGCCTTTCATTCCATATCGGCATTCTGTAATGCAGGATTCTCCACACTCACCGGAAACCTCGGCAATGAAATGCTTATCGGACAGCACGTATGGTTTTACGTATCCATCTCGCTGCTGATAATCTTTGGCGGAATAGGATTCCCTATATTGGTAAACTTCAAGGAAATATTCGTATACTATGTAAAGCGTGTATGGGCGTTCGTCTCACGCCGTGGAAAGGTACGCAGAGTACAGCACATATACGATCTGAATACAAAGATAGTACTTTACGTCACCGCCATACTCCTGATCGGAGGAATGGTGATGCTTCTCATTTTTGAGTGGAACGGAGCATTTGCAGGCATGACGGTAGGACAGAAGCTGGCACACGCATTCTTCAATTCGGCATGTCCGAGAACAGCCGGATTCAACAGCGTCGACCTTACGACACTCAGCGTGCAGAGTCTGCTGGTATATATGATTCTTATGTGGATTGGTGGTTCGTCACAGTCTACGGCGGGCGGTATCAAGGTCAATGCCTTTGCAGCATCGTTGCTCAACTTAATCTCGGTATTAAGGGGAAAGGACAGAATAGAAATCAGCGGTCGTGAGTTATCATACGATTCGATACGCCGTTCCAATGCCACCGTAGTGTTGTCGTTCATAGTACTGTTTGTTGCAGTATTCTTCCTTACCATCTTCGAGCCTTCGATACCCGTGTCAAGTCTCATCTTCGAGAGTATTTCGGCACTCTCCACCGTAGGTTCAAGTCTTAACATAACTCCGCTTCTCGGCACCCCTGCTAAGATAATAATCATTATGCTTATGTTTATAGGTCGTGTCGGAACACTTACGCTTATGTTAGGTTTCGTAAAGAAGAGAGAAAACCAGCACTACAAATATCCTAACGGAACAATAATCATTAACTAACAAGAAATCAGATTATACGATATGAAATACATTATTATAGGCTTAGGCAACTACGGATTTACACTGGCAGAAGACCTCTCTGCCGTAGGTTGCGAAGTGATAGGTGTTGATATAAACGATTCGAAGGTTGAGGCCATAAAAGACAAGGTGGCTACGGCATTCACCCTTGATGCCACCGACGAACAGGCACTTTCCGTGCTTCCGCTCAACAATGTCGATGTGGTGATGGTTACCATAGGCGAGAACTTCGGAGCATCCGTGCGTGTCGTTGCGCTTCTGAAGAAACATAAAGTGTCGCATATCTATGCCCGTGCCTTCGACGACGTACATCGTTCGGTGCTTGAGGCATTTAATCTCGACCGTATACTTACACCTGAGAAAGATGCTGCGCACCAGCTTATACAGCAACTTGAATTTGCTAAGATTTCGGCAGAGTCGTTTCCTATAGACGATGAGTATTTTATAGTTAAGTTCGGACTCCCCGAACGATTCATAGGTTTCTCATACAACGAACTTATGTGGGACAAGGAGTTCGGAATAAAGATTATCGGAGTGATACGAGGCAGAACGATAGAAAACTGTCTCGGCATACAGGTAACGGAGTCGGAGGTAGCCAACACTCTTGTAGAAAATGACGAGATAAGAGAGCACGACGTACTTGTGTGCTACGGTCGTCAGAGCGACTTCAAACGTCTCTGGAAGAAATTGTAGAATATAATTCTCCCGCAAAAGGTATTTTAAATATATTTCTTTTCACTGTAAAAGCATCTTGATAAAAAAGTCATAAATGCTTTGAGAATAAAAGAAATATATTCAGACCATTTTGCGGGAGAACCTGTTAATTATTCACCCTTAAGCGAGCGAATAGTAGCAATAGGATCTTTTGCGCCGAAAACATAACTGCCGCTTACTAAAACGTCGGCACCGGCCTCGCGCAGTCTCGGAGCAGTTTCTCCGTTTACGCCGCCGTCAATTTCTATGAGAGCCTTAGAACCACTCTCGTCGATAAGTTTGCGCAGACGCTTTGTCTTGGCAATAGTATTTTCGATAAACTTCTGTCCGCCGAAACCAGGATTAACGCTCATCAGCAGCACCAGGTCTACATCGCAGATAATATCTTCGAGAACGCTTACCGGAGTAGCCGGGTTAAGAGTAACGCCGGCTTTCATGCCTTCGTCGTGAATCTGCTGAATAGTGCGGTGCAGATGTGTACAGGCCTCGTAATGTACGTTCATCATCATTGCACCCGTAGCAGCTGTCTGTTTGATGTAACGTTCAGGCTGAACAATCATAAAATGAACGTCGAGAGGTTTCTTGCAAACCTTAGCCACAGCCTTTATTACGGGAAAACCGAATGAAATGTTAGGTACGAATACACCGTCCATTACGTCTAAGTGAAGCCAGTCGGCATCACTTTTGTTAATCATTTCCATCTCTTTCTCCAGGTTCAGAAAATCTGCCGAGAGAAGTGACGGAGATATCAGAGTCTTCATCTTCTGTATTATTTTAAAAGTTTAATTAATTGAATACGACTCGTTTTTACCTTTTTGTTTAAACATCCTGTACGTGTAGGCTATCTGCTTGATGAAATTGATAGTCTGTTTTGACGGAGCGATCTTTTCTTGAGTAGAAATATTCATTTTCATAGGCCGCCTTTCTTTTATGTTAGTTGTTATTCTCATAACGCACTAATTAATATTTTATTGTGGCAGCTGATAAAATAGTCTTACATGTACTGATTTAAAGATTACTACGCAAATAGTTCTCTGAAAGCCTCTTCCACCTTTTTCACGGGTATCAGACGGATGTTGAATCTCGAAGCATCAATGCTTTTGAGATTATAGAAAGGTATAATCATATTTTTAAATCCAATCTTTTCAGCCTCTGCTATTCGCTGCTCTATACGACTTACCTGTCGTACTTCGCCGCTGAGGCCCACCTCGCCGCACATACAGTAGCTCGGTTCTATAGGCATGTCCATGTTACTTGACAGTATGGCAGATATTACGCTGAGGTCCATCGCCAGGTCGGTTACACGCAGTCCGCCTGCAATGTTGATGAACACATCCTTCTGTGCCAGTTTGAATCCCACCTTCTTTTCGAGCACCGCCAGCAGCATGTTCAGTCGTCGCTGGTCGAATCCCGTTGCCGTACGCTGCGGAGTACCGTATGCAGCCGTAGAGACAAGGGCCTGTGTCTCCACCATAAAGGGGCGCATACCTTCTATCGTAGAAGATATTGCGATGCCGCTGAGGTCAGACAGATCTTCCGTCAGTAGCATTTCAGAAGGATTGCTTACCTGTCTCAGACCATCCTGCATCATCTCGTATATGCCCAGTTCCGATGTACTGCCGAAACGATTCTTTATGCTTCTCAGAATACGGTACAGACAGTTGCGGTCGCCCTCAAACTGGATTACGGCATCGACGATGTGTTCCAGAATCTTAGGACCGGCAAGCGAACCTTCTTTCGTGATGTGTCCGATAAGTATTACCGGAATGTTCTGAGCCTTTGCAAACTGCAGCAGTGCGGCGGCACACTCCCTTACCTGCGAGATGCTGCCCGGACTGCTGTCCACGGTTTCTGTAGAGATAGTCTGGATTGAGTCGATTATCACTATTTCAGGTTTTGTGTCGGCAATATACGTGAATATGTTTTCGAGAACAGTCTCGCAAAGAATCAGCGTGTTGCCTCCGCGTCCTTTACCTATACGGTCGGCACGCATCTTCAGCTGATGCAGACTTTCCTCGCCGCTGACGTAGAGCACACGTCTGTCAGCAAGGTTAAGAGTAGTCTGTAACAGCAGTGTACTCTTGCCGATGCCCGGTTCGCCGCCTAACAGCACTATAGACCCCGGCACGAGTCCGCCTCCAAGAACGCGGTTCAGTTCGTTGTCGTGCATGTCTATGCGCGGTTCGTCGGCATCAGGTATTTCGTTCAGATGCATCGGAGCATTCTTGCGCTTAGTGTCACCGTCGGGGATGGCTGCCGCAACAGGCGACTTGCTGCTCTCCGTAGGAATATGAAACTCCTTGAACGTGTTCCACTGACCGCAGTTAGGACACTTGCCAATCCATTTCAGTGACTCCTGTCCGCACTCGCTGCATACATAAACGGTTTTCGTCTTTGCCATAGTAATAATCTTTTGCAGCACAAAAGTACAACATATTTTCAATCTTACAGAACAATAGTCCCTCTAATTGGCATCATAATGCCTGCGGCAGTGCGATTAATGGCATAAAAGCATAAAAAGAACGCGGCATATTTGGATTTGTCAGTAAAAAATGTTTCTTTTGCTATTAGAGATAAATAATTATCGGTATGGAAAAGATAAGCAGATACGAATTCATAGCAGAGCCTTTTCAGTGCGACTTCAGCAAGCACCTTTTTATGGGAATACTATGTAATCAGCTGCTCAATGCGGCGGACTACCACTCGCATGAGCGCGGTATGGGAATGAAACAGCTTAACCTTGACGGCATGACATGGGTGCTGTCACGATTCTCCATGGAGATAAAGCGCGTGCCGCAGATGTACGACAAATATACCATATCCACATGGGTAGACAGCATAAAGCGTTACTTTACGCATCGTAACTATTCGGTTAAGGGTGCTGGCGGAACAGAATATGCAGAGGCTTCTACCGTGTGGGCAATGATAGATGTTGCCACACGTCAGCCGGTTAATCTGATGACATATAAGGACGGATATATAGCTAATCATGTTACTGACGAATATGGTCGCGGAGTACGTTCGTCGCGTGTTACCTTAGGCGATGACCTTGAGTTAAGAGGCAGTCACAAGGTAATGTACGGCGACCTTGATCCGAACGGACACGTAAACAGCATGAAATACATAGACCATGCGCTCGACCTTCTTGAACCACAGTGGTTTAAGGACCATGTGCTGAAGTTCGTAGACGTGGCTTTCGTTGCCGAGGCATATTATGGAGATACCCTGAAGTTCTACTGCAACGAAGAGGATTCAGCATTAAACTATTCTATACGCAGTCTGCGCGAAGGAGAGGAGAAGGAAGTGTGCCGATGCCGCTTTGAATTTGAATAATTTATAAAAGCAGACTGATAAACAGATTCAACATATAAAGGCAGACTACATCAGAGTCTGCCTTTTCTTTTTGTGTCAGAGTATTTTTTCAAAAAGCACTCTGAAATTCCCCATGAACTATTACACCAGTAACAGCAGACAGATACACGTGAGGGTGTTTGTAAACACACGTGTGGCAGTCTGCAAACATACTGTGTCTGCACTTTTGTGTCATTACATCATCAGAAGAACACACAATACATATACCATAATACATTTATAAAACAGAGAATAATATATCGAATTAGTTAAAAACGAAATCAATGACAAATTTAACATCAATTTACTTTGATTGTATTATAAATAAACTTATATTTGCTCACGGTGTTACAAAATGTAACTGTTAGCCACAAAATACTAAACGATAATAATATTATATAATATGAAAAGACATTTTACCTTTAGCAGATTTATAGCGGCTACGGCAATGCTGTTTACATTTGTATCTGCTGACGCATCGTTATTACACTCAGACGCCATGTTCAGGACATCATTGCAGGCAGAATGCGCTTCACCGCTCGTAACACTTGATAACAACAGTTTTCTGAAAGCCCGTGGCAGAGTGGGCGAGAAAGTACAGATAGGCACGGTGGTAATCACGGCATCCGATTTACCAGAAGGTGCATTCGTTGCAGCATCAAACAGCATTGATGGTATCTTCACAACCGATGTCACCACGCTTCCCGCAGGAAACAGTACTACTACAATGAACATCTTCTATGAGGCAAAGAAGATGGGAGAGGACAAAGGACAGCTGTACATAATGCAGGGCGAAAACGTGTTGGCTGAGATAAAGGTAAAAGGTCTGGCAATAGATCCTGCCAATATGCCCGCAATTACTGCCGACAAGCTGGAAATATTAGACTTTGACACAGAAGTAGGCAAGGGCGTTGAAAGAACAGTTACTATAAACATTAGCGGATTTCCGAGTTCTGTTGATGTAAAGGTAAAGCAGGACAAGCCCGGATTTACCGTAAACTCATCAATCCTATACTACTCTGTAAAGTCACACAAACTTAGAATAAACTTCTTCCCGAAAGAACCAGGGGATTACGAAGCTGTGATAACACTCAGCAACGAGTTTGTGGATACAGTGGAAATAAAACTTAGAGGAAAGGTTACGGGCGAGGAAGACAAACCCGGCGTAGAAGGCGACCAGCTGCCGCTGGTATACGACAATCCTGTAAAACTTTTCGATGAACATTTCGACAACGTAACACATAACAAACCATTGTCAGTTGAAGGATGGAAAAATGTTGCAGCCTTAGGACAGCGTGCATGGTGGGGTTACGAATTTCCTGATTACGATACGAAGAATGCAGGAGAAAAGACGGCAAAGGTAACAGCCTACGATTCACAGATGCAGCCCGGTACCGAAGAAGAATTCCAGATGCTCCTTGTAGCACCGCCTCTTAACATAAAGGAAGCAGCTTCAAAGATGTTTGCCTTCAGAGTAATGGGCAAGTATATGGTAGAGAACATGACAGAAAAGCTCATGCTGTGCACACTTTCGTATGATGAAAATGGTGCGCTGTCTGCTTATCCCGTCGAGGGAGTGGTAATGCCGAGCATACCCGATGAAAACGAAAAATGGGTAGACTTTCAGGTAGACCTTACAGGATTGCAGCTTCCCGACGTAGCACATGTCGGTTTCCTTTTTATGGGAATGCGAGGTCCCGATCATGCCACGACATACTTTATAGACGACGTAAGTTTCGGACGTACCGACCTTCCAGTGATTACCACAAGTACCGAAGAAGTGATGATGAATTCGGAACAGGGCAGTTTCGTCATGTCCGAAGAAGTAACGGTTACAGGTATGTCACTCGTTGAAGACATAAAGATAGAACTCGAAGGCAAATACAAGGAAGATTTTGCTCCCACGGCAGAAACATTGCCGAAAGAAGGCGGAAAGTTCCGTATGGCATACAAGAGCAATTACAAGGACGGCTATTACGGTGTCTATGCAGTGCTCTCTTCAAAAGGTGCAGTAACTAAGAAAATAGCATTCTTCGCCACTATAACCAACGGTATAGAATCTGTGGAAATCAGCGATGACGACGTGATAGAAGTCTTTGCTTCCGACGGAACAAAGGTTACGTCTGCACGCGGCATATCAGTGGTTGAGGCAGTCGACGAACTTCCAGCAGGCGTTTACGTAGTACGCATTAAGGGCAGTACAGGAACACGAACCATAAAAATAAAGAGATAACCATAAAATGCAACATTATGCTGCCGCCGTGTCACTTCTGATGACGGTGGCAGTTTATTTTGTGATAATATTAAGTACATAAACAAACATTTTAGGTCTAATTTTCTTATTTATCAGATAAATATGTTACTTTTGCAGATTAGAATATAAAAAATTAAGCTTAACAGCGTGAAAATAAGAGAAGTGCTTGATGCCCTTGAACGATTCGCGCCTCTGCCACTGCAGGAAGGATATGATAATGCCGGCCTACAGTTAGGATTGACGGAGACGGAAGTATCAGGGGTTTTGTTGTGTCTTGACGTCACTGAAGAAACGGTGGCTGAGGCTGTTGCAAACGACTGTAACCTGATTGTTTCGCATCATCCCCTGCTGTTTCACGGACTTAAATGTATCTCCGACCGCAACTACGTACAGCGTACCGTAATGAAGGCTCTGCAAAATAACATTGCAGTAATCTCAATGCATACCAACATGGACAATGCAAGAGGCGGAGTAAACTTTAAGATGGCTGAGAAACTCGGTCTTTCTGACGTACATTTCATGGAGTCTAAGATTGTAGACGGCGTGGAATGTGGCAGCGGGGTAGTGGGAACATTACCAGAACCCATGCAGGCAGAGCAGTTCCTCAAGTTTGTAAAGCACACGTTTGCGGCACCATGCATAAAGAGCAACGCATATTTGCAGCGTCCCGTATCGAAGGTGGCGCTCTGCGGAGGTTCGGGTGCATTTTTAGTTGATGATGCAGTACGTTTCGGAGCCGATGCCTTTATAACAGGCGAGATGGGTTATCACGAGATGTTCGGTTACGAGCAGCAGATACAGCTTGCCGTAATAGGTCATTACAACAGCGAACAGTACACAAAAGAAATTTTTAACAATATAATAGGAAAGGAATGTCCCAGAGTACGCACCGTACTTTCAGAGATAAACACCGATCCTGCAATTTATTTATAATATATATTATGGCAAGAAAAGATCCCAAAGATTTTACAGTCGAGGAGAAACTGAAAAACCTTTATCAGCTTCAGACAACACTCTCATCAATTGATGAGAAGAAGGCACTGAGAGGCGAGCTTCCTCTTGAGGTTGAAGACTTGGAAGATGAAATCGCAGGTCTTAACACTCGTATCGAGAAAATCAATTCTGAAATAACAGAATTCAACGAGGCTATCGAACGTAACAAGGGTAATATCGGCGAGGCTGAGAAGAGTGTAGCACGTTACAAGGAACAGCTCGATGACGTTCAGAATAACCGTCAGTACGATACTCTCAGCAAGGAAATCGAATTCCAGGAACTTAACATCGAACTCTGCAACAAGAAGATTCGCGAGGGTTACAACAAGATTGATGAATGCAAGAATCATCTTGAAGAAACTCAGGCTCAGCTCGATGACAAACTTGCTGTTCTTTCAGAAAAGAAAGACGAACTTCATGACATCATCGAGGAAACTCATGTTGAAGAAGATAAACTGAAGGCTAAGGCAGAAGACCTGAAGAAGAAGATTGAACCGGGACTTCTGAACAGCTTCCTCCGCATCCGTAGCAATACACGTAACGGTCTGGGTATCGTTCACATCGAACGTGATGCCTGCGGCGGTTGTTTCGCTAAGATTCCTCCACAGCGTCAGCTTGACATCAAGATGCACAAGAAAATCATCGTTTGCGAATACTGTGGACGTATCCTTATCGACCCTGAACTTGCAGGCGTAAAGATTGAAGATCCGGCAGCAGACACAAAGCGCAAGCGTGTTTCACGCAGAAAGAAAAAGGACGAGGAATAATCGTATTTAATTTTCTTTAAAAGACACAGCAGCCATCCTTACGGGGTGGCTGTTTTTTGTTATCCCTGTGCAAATAAAAAAAGCGACCCTTGCAGGCCGCTTTAATGTTTTCACAACGGAATAATCCTTATTGTGAATTGCTTCAATTAGTATTTGCAAATATATGGTTTTTATATGATAAAAGCAATTAATTATTTGAAAAAAATCACTATATTTGGAAAAAGTTTAAAGAATCGCATCTATGAAAAAGATATTAGGACTTGATTTAGGTGTTGCCAGTATAGGCTGGGCGCTTGTAAACGAGGCAGAAAATAAAAATGAAGAATCATCCATAATAAAGTTAGGAGTAAGGGTTAATCCTCTTACTGTTGATGAAAACAAGAATTTTGAAGAGGGTAAAAGCATTACCACAAATGCAGAGCGTACGATGAAGAGAACTGCACGCAGAAATCTTCAGCGTTACAAACTGCGTCGTGCAAATCTGATAGACTGTCTGAAACAGAACAACATAATAAACGATGAATCCAAATTATACGAATCGGGTAACAATACTACTTTTGAGACATACCGCCTACGTGCAAAGGCAGCATCAGAGGAAGTGTCGTTAGAGGCACTGGCTCGTATACTTCTGATGATAAACAAAAAACGCGGATACAGAAGCAGTAGAAAAGCTAATTCGGCTGATGAAGGACAGATAGTAGACGGCATGGCTCTTGCCAAACGTATGTATGATGAAGGAATAACTCCGGGACAGGTTCTTCAGAGTCTGTTTAGAGAAAAGAAGAGATATACTCCCGCGTTCTACCGCTCGGATTTAGAGAACGAGCTAAATCTTGTATGGAAATGTCAGCAGAAGTTTTATCCCGAAATACTTACAGACGAGCTGAAAGAAAAAATAGAAGGGAAATCATCTAAACAGACATCTGCCATATTCTATGCACTTCATAAGTTAAGTCCTTCAGACAGAAAAGAAAAGGATAAGAGGTTAGCTGCCTTAGACAGAAGGGTAGAAGGTCTGACACATCAGCTTCCGATAGAAGATGTAGTTTCCGTAATATGTGACATAAACGGTGCTGTCAATAACTCAAGCAGTTATTTAGGTGCTATAAGTGACAGAAGCAAGGAACTCTATTTTAATCATCAGACCGTAGGTCAGTACCTTATAGAGCAGTTGAATAATAATCCTAACTATAGTTTCAAGAATAAAGTATTCTATAGAACAGATTATCTGAATGAGTTTGAGCAGATATGGACCGTACAGTCTAAGTTTCACCCTGAACTTACAGACGAACTGAAGCGAGAAATACGCGATATTATTATTTTCTATCAGCGTCCGTTAAAGAGCCAGAAGGGATTGATAAGTCTCTGCGAACTTGAATCGAAGACTGTAGAAGTGATGTGCGATGGTAAACTATGTAAGAGAACCATTGGTCCGAAAGTTTGTCCTAAGTCTTCTCCGTTGTTTCAGGAATTCAGAATATGGCAGGAAATCAATAATCTTGAAATAGAAGATAAGGACACAGGCGAAACGTATGACATTGAACTTGAAGACAAAAAACGTCTTTTTGATGAACTTCAGTACAAAGAAAAGATGTCAAAAACCGAAATACTAAAGGTTCTGTATGGTAAGGCAAAGAACTATGACCTGAATTACGAGTCGGTAGATGGTAATAAAACAATGGCAAAGATATATTCTGCATATCAGAAAATCATTGTAATTACAGGTCACGAAGAATATAATTTTGCAAAATTACCATCCGAAGACATTAGAAATACGGTAAAGAAAATATTCGGTGGTTTAGGATTAAGTACAGATTACCTTGACTGTAATTCAGAACTCACAGGCAAGGACTATGAGAATCAGCCTTTTTACAGACTCTGGCACCTGCTATATTCTTACGAGGGAGATGAGTCGAGCACAGGTATCGAGGGACTTAAAAGAAAGATTTCGGAGATGTTCGGCTGCGACCTCGAATGTGCTGCCGTTATAGCAAATATTACTTTCGAACCAGATTATGGCAGTCTGAGTGCAAGGGCACTCCATAAGATTCTGCCGTTTATGAGAGAAGGTAACGATTACAGTCAGGCATGCGTTTATGCCGGATTCAGACACTCCAAGAATTCGCTTACCAAAGAAGAAATAGAAAATAAGGTATTAAAAGACCATCTTGACCTGCTGCCGCGTAACAGTCTGCGTAATCCGGTGGTAGAGAAGATTCTTAACCAGATGATAAATCTTATTAACGAGATTATAGATACATACGGTCGTCCTGATGAGGTTCGTCTTGAAATGGCAAGAGAACTTAAAAAGAATGCAAAGGAACGTCAGGAACTTACGGCAGCCATTAACCGTGCTAACTCGGAAAATGAAAAATACCGTAAGATTCTGCACGATGAATTTAAAATAGAGCATGTAAGTCGTAACGACATTATACGATATAAGTTGTATCTTGAACTCGAAACCAATGGTTTCAAGACACTTTATTCTAATACATATATACAGCGTGAGAAACTGTTCAGCAGAGAGTTTGACATTGAGCATATTATACCTCAGGCAAGTATGTTCGATGATTCGTTCTCAAACAAGACACTTGAAGCACGTGACGTAAATATAAAGAAAGGTAACACTACGGCATTTGATTTTGTGCAGACTAATTATGGAGAAGAGAAACTTGAAGAATACAGGTTGCGAGTTAATGATCTGTATAACAAAAAGATTATCAGTAAGTCAAAGAGAGACAAGTTACTAATGTCTGGTAAAGACATTCCTTTAGATTTCATTAACCGTGATTTACGTGATTCTCAGTATATAGCACGTAAGGCACGCGAAATACTTGAAGACATCGTAAAATACGTAGTAACTACCACAGGCTCTATAACAGACAGGCTGCGTCAGGACTGGCAGATAGTGGATGTTATGCAGGAACTGAATATGGATAAGTATGAACGTATCGGTGAGGTGGAGGAATGGAAAGACCGTGACGGCCGTAAGATTCGTCGTATAAAGGACTGGACAAAACGTAATGATCATCGACATCATGCCATGGATGCACTTACAATCGCATTTACAAAGCGCAGCATTATTCAGTATCTTAATAATCTGAGTGCACGCAGTGATAAGTCGGACAGCGTATGTCTTATAGAGAAAAAAGAACTGCACAGAGAAAACAACAAACTATGTTTTAATATGCCTTTTAAAAACTTCAGAAATGAAGCAAAGAAACATCTTGAGAGCATACTTGTTTCTATAAAGGCTAAGAATAAGGTCGTTACGCCCAATACGAACAAGACCAAGAAAAGAGGCGGATATAATTATAAAGTAGAGCTGACACCTCGCGGACAGCTGCATAATGAAACAATTTATGGTTCTGTTCAGAGATATGTTACTAAAACTGTAAGCGTAGGTTCGGCAATGACAGTACAGATGGTTGCAAAAGTGGCTGACTGCAGATGCCGTGAAGCCTTACTTAAACGTCTGGAACAGTTTAACTTCGATGCAAAGAAGGCTTTCACTGGAGCTAATTCATTGGAGAAGAATCCGATTTATATCGATGATGCACATACCATAGAGGTTCCTTCAAAGATTAAGATTGTTTCGTTAGAAACTTTCTATACTATACGTAAGGCCATAGACAAAGACTTAAAGGTTGAAAAAGTTGTTGATGGTAAGATTAAGAAGATTCTTGAAGAACGTCTTGCAGAATATGGCGGTGATGCTAATAAGGCATTCTCGAATATAGATGAAAATCCTATATATCTGAATAAAGAAAAGGGTATAACCATTAAACGTGTAACGATATTTAGTGCTGCCAGTGATGTTGCGCTGCATGACAGAAAGGATATTTCAGGGAATGTTACATTAGATAGCAGTAATTGTAAACAGCCTGTGGACTATGTTAGTACAAATAAAAATCATCATATTGCAATTTTCAGAGATTCCAATGGAAAGTTACAGGAACATGTTGTGTCGTTCTTTGAAGCTGTTTCTTTGGCAAAAAGCTGTGGCAGTGTTATAGATTATAACTATAATAAGGAAGAAGGATGGCAGTTCTTGTTCACTATGAAACAGAATGAATATTTTGTATTCCCAAATAAGGAAACTGGATTCGACCCAAATGAGATTGATTTGACGGATCCTGAAAACTTTGCCATAATAAGTCCTAATCTTTTCAGAGTTCAAACATTGTCAGATGGAGATTATAGATTCCGAAATCATCTTGAAACAACCGTTGGTTGTAAAGATAAGGACAAAGAAAAGAAATTAAGAGATATTACGTGGAAAAGAATTTCTATTTCAGGTTTAGAAGGTGCTGTTAAAGTGAGAATTAACCATATAGGACAGATTGTTCATGTTGGTGAATATTAAGGGTAATGATAAAGAAAACTCTGTATTTTGGAAATCCCACATATCTTTCGTTACGTAACGGACAGATAGTTATAAAGTTACCGGAAGTAGAGAACAGCGACTCTCTTTCGGAAACTTTTAAGCAGAGTACCGAAGTAACCAGACCTATAGAGGATATAGGGATTGTGGTGTTAGACCACAGGCGCATAACTATTACTACAGGCCTTATGGAAGCATTGTTAGAAAACACATGTGCCGTAATAACCTGTGACAGTAGAAGTATGCCGCATGGACTGGTACTTCCATTATCAGGAAACACATTGCAGAGCGAGCGTTTCAGACATCAGATAGATGCTTCGCTGCCACTTAAAAAGCAGTTGTGGCAACAGACAATAAAAGCAAAGATAGAAAATCAGGCCGACGTATTGGAGGCTTGTATTCATTCTGGTGTTAAATGTATGAAGATATGGGCGGGAGAGGTAAAGAGCGGTGATACGAATAATATAGAGGCACGTGCTGCTGCGTATTATTGGCGCAATATGTTTCCTAATGTAGAAAACTTTACGAGAGAAAGAGAAGGCATACCGCCTAATAATCTGTTGAATTATGGATATGCCATATTACGTGCTGTTGTCGCGCGTGCCTTAGTAATTAGCGGAATGCTGCCGACATTAGGCATACACCATCATAACAGATACAATGCTTATTGTCTTGCAGACGATATTATGGAACCTTATCGTCCGTTTGTAGACGAACTTGTTTTTAATATGTTTCAAACATACAATTGTGATGAGCTGACTAAGGAAATAAAGGCTAAAATGTTATCCGTGCCGACTTTGGATGTTCGTATAGGAGGCAGTCGCAGTCCGCTTATGGTTGCCGTAAGCCAGACAACGGCATCTCTTTATAAATGTTTCAAGGGAGAGTCAAGACAGATTTTATATCCTAAGTATTAATAATGGATAGATTAAGCGAGTATAGAGTTATGTGGGTATTGGTATTGTTTGATTTACCTACTGAAACGAAAAAGGATCGTAAGGCTGCTGATATATTTCGTAAGAATTTGCAGAAAGACGGTTTTACGATGTTTCAGTTCTCTGTATATCTGCGTCATTGTGCAAGTGTTGAAAGTGCTCATGTACATATTAAACGTGTAAAATCTTTCCTTCCCGATTACGGAAATATCGTATTGCTAACTATTACAGACAAACAGTTTAGTCAGTTGGAGATATTTTATGGTAAGAGACCAACGACTCCAAATGCCCCAGGACAGCAGTTGGAGTTGTTTTAGAATAATAAAATCCCGTCGTATGGCGGGATTCTATTATTAGAAACATCTTGTTTTTATTTTCTAATCTTATTTGCAATACTCTGAATATAAGGCTCTTCGTAATATTCAGATGTTTCTCTATATGCAAAGTTACTAATTTGAAAGCAATTCACAACGGACGCACATATAAGGACTTCATGAGACAAGATGTTTCTCTATATGCAAAGTTACTAATTTGAAAGCAATTCACAACGTTGTTCTTTCCATCAATTCTAACATTAACGATGTTTCTCTATATGCAAAGTTACTAATTTGAAAGCAATTCACAACATTCCCATTCGACCATAATAGCTTATTTTTGATGTTTCTCTATATGCAAAGTTACTAATTTGAAAGCAATTCACAACACTCCAAGCTGAATGGAATGCTACAATAGGGATGTTTCTCTATATGCAAAGTTACTAATTTGAAAGCAATTCACAACTACTTTTTCACATTTTTACTTAATAATTCAGATGTTTCTCTATATGCAAAGTTACTAATTTGAAAGCAATTCACAACATAATTTCATTCTTCAAAATATTTAATCGAGATGTTTCTCTATATGCAAAGTTACTAATTTGAAAGCAATTCACAACGTGAGCGTGTCGAACGGTAACGGACGAGCCGATGTTTCTCTATATGCAAAGTTACTAATTTGAAAGCAATTCACAACCACTTTTCGTGAGGTCATAATCAATATACTGATGTTTCTCTATATGCAAAGTTACTAATTTGAAAGCAATTCACAACCCATTAAAGCTGTTAAGTCTGCAAATTTATGATGTTTCTCTATATGCAAAGTTACTAATTTGAAAGCAATTCACAACCATTGACGTTGAGCCTGTTTACTCTGATGTGATGTTTCTCTATATGCAAAGTTACTAATTTGAAAGCAATTCACAACTTCTCCTCTCGGTACTTTTTATCAGTATGGGATGTTTCTCTATATGCAAAGTTACTAATTTGAAAGCAATTCACAACTACAGAGTACACAAAGGCAATTAAGGACACGATGTTTCTCTATATGCAAAGTTACTAATTTGAAAGCAATTCACAACGTTCAATTTCTTTTTCGTTCTTAAATGTAGATGTTTCTCTATATGCAAAGTTACTAATTTGAAAGCAATTCACAACGGAAAAACGTATTGCTGATGAAGTTGCCAAGATGTTTCTCTATATGCAAAGTTACTAATTTGAAAGCAATTCACAACGCACTTTCTCGAAATGATGGAGAAGTATGGGATGTTTCTCTATATGCAAAGTTACTAATTTGAAAGCAATTCACAACATTACAGACACCAGATACAAAGATGAATGGATGTTTCTCTATATGCAAAGTTACTAATTTGAAAGCAATTCACAACTTTGAGACAAGCGAAAAGGCGCATATTACAGATGTTACTCTATATGCAAAGTTACTAATTTGAAAGCAATTCACAACCTTTGAAAGTGTCACCGCGCAGTGCGCGTAGATGTTTCTCTATATGCAAAATTACTAATTTGAAAGCAATTCACAACGCAAGGTATCTTAATTTCAGACTTTAGAGAGATGTTTTTCTATATGCAAAGTTACTAATTTGAAAGTAAATCACAATAAGATTTTCTAAATACATGATGTTTCTCAGTCATAAACAGATATAATTACCAATGCGTTATACACAAAAAGAGCCGCTTAATTACATAAGCGACTCTTTTTAATTAAAGAATAAGTGAATGTTGCGTATTCAGTAATTCAGCAATCTAACATTATGATTTCCAACCACCGCCTAATGCTTTGTACAGACGTACGATGGCAATCTGTTTGTCACGTATCGAATTGCTAAGACCTATCTGTGCATCGAAATAACTTCGCTGAGCATCCAACAAATCAAGATAACCAATAACACCATTGATGTATTGCAGTCTTGCCAATTCGAGTGAACTTTCAGAAGCACGTTCCAGATGAAGACGTGTCTGGTAGATGTCACGTGATTTATTGAATTCAATGATTGCATCGTTAGCTTCTCTGAAAGCATTGAGCACTGTCTTTTCGTAAGACAGTACAGCCTGCTCGTAAGCAGCCTTCTTAGCTTTTAACTGAGCACGATTTTTACCCATGTTGAAAATAGGATTGATTAACGAACCGCTCAGGATATGATAAGGAGACTTCAGCATATTCTCAAGTTCCTTACTTTCAGAACCACCGCTGGCAGTCAGTGACAGACGAGGGAAGAGGTTGGTAAACGCTACACCTACGGATGCATTGGCAGCTATCAGATCCTGTTCTGCCTTACGAATGTCCGGACGGCGTTCCAACAGATTAGACGGAAGACCTACGGGCAGATAATCGGGTAGCAGAACATCACTCGGAAGTTCAGAACGTTCTATATTGTGAGGATATTCGCCCATCATAAAGGCAATTTCATTCTGCTTTATGGCTACTTTCTTTTCCAAGTCAGGGATAAGTGTCATTGTTCGCGCCAACTCAACCTGAGCCTGGCGGTACGGAGTCTCGTTGGTAAGACCTCCGGTGTATCTGACCTTAGCCAGCTGCAAACTCTTACGACGAGCCTCTACTGTCTGTCGTACAATGGACAGCTCGTTGTCGAGAGCCACCAGTTCGAAGTAAGACTGTGCCATCTGTCCGATGATACTCATCTGTATGGCACGCTGATTCTCTATAGAAGCTAAAAATTCAGCCTTACTCTTATCCTTAGCCCAGCGAAGGTTTCCCCAGAGATCAAGTTCCCATGTGGCACTCGCCTTCATGTAAAACTTGTTACTGCTCGAATAGTCGTCACCTCCTTCGTTCAAACCTTCCTTTTCCATGTATGTCGTTACGCCTACCTTCGGGAAAAGATTAGCAAAATCTATTCGTTTCATTTCGGCAAGTTCCTTAACCCTGGCTGCTGCAATGTTGATGTCCTTGTTGTTTTCAAGAGTCTTGTTAATCATCTTTTGCAGTGTGGAGTCCTTGTAAACTTCTTCCCATGGAACGTCGGCAATAGAAGTACTGTCGTGATTCATGGAATCAATGCACGATGGCAGATTGAGATCGGGGCGTACATACTGGCGGCCTAACTGACAGCCCTGTAGAAGAAATGCTGCGACGCTGGCTGATATAATCGGATATATATAGTTCTTTTTCATTGTCTCTTATCCTTTAGATGTTAATGCTTGCTTTTTAGCTCTTGCCTTGTTCTTCAACTTGTAAATCATTACGAAGAAGAAAGGCACAAGTACGATACCTACCGTCACTGATACAAGCATACCGAAAAATACACCAGTACCGATAGAATGACGGCTTGCCGAACCCGGACCTGATGCCAGAACCAAAGGAAGCATACCTAAGATGAAAGCTAACGAAGTCATAAGGATAGGACGGAAACGGAGCTGTGCCGCATGAACTGCCGCCTCTACGATGTCTGCGCCCTTATCGACCTCGGTCTTAGCAAATTCTACAATCAAGATTGCATTCTTGGCAGCAAGACCAATAAGCATAACCAGACCAATCTGGAAGTAGGTGTCGTTCTCTAATCCGCAGATGGTTATACCGAGATATGCACCGAGCATGGCTACAGGAAGAGAAATCAATACCGAAATAGGTACGGACCAGCTTTCATAGAGTGCTGCAAGGAAGAGGAACACGAAGATGAACACCATTGCAAGGATAAGTCCTGTCTGACCTCCAGCCTGTTTCTCCTGATATGAAAGACCGCTCCATTCGACACCGATGTTTTCGGGCAGCTTGTCGTGTGCTATCTTCTCTAATATTGCCATAACCTGTCCTGAACTGGCACCGTTGGCTGTGTTACCGTTTATCACTACTGAGTTGAACTTGTTGAAGTGCTTGATGCTACCCGGTCCTGTAGTGTAGTGGGTTGTTCCGAGTGCGCTAAGAGGAATCATCGTATCGTCAGAGCCTCTCACAAAATAGAGGTCGATGTTCTTCTGTGTCTCACGATAAGG
Organism: Prevotella sp.; assembly: GCA_020026195.1. Taxonomy (GTDB): domain Bacteria; phylum Bacteroidota; class Bacteroidia; order Bacteroidales; family Bacteroidaceae; genus Prevotella. Next base: position 16,543 of record JAHHQW010000008.1, on the reverse strand, counting down.
AGCTTCTGCCTGAACATAAACACGGTATATACGGTTAAACATATTGAAGTCGTTTACGTATACCGAACCGGTGTAAGCCTTCATAGTTGCGAACACGTCGGTCATCGGCACTCCTGAGAACTTTACTTTATCACGGTCAACGTCAAAATAAAGCTGTGGTATTTCTGCCTGCAATGAAGATGAAAGTCCTACAATCTCCTTGCACTTAGAAGCATAATGCAGCAGAGTGTCTGATGCCCTTACGAGATCATCGTATGTAGCATCGCCACGTGCTTCGAGCTGCATCTCGAATCCACCGGCTGTACCAAGTCCGGGAATGACAGGCGGAGTCATGAGATACACCTTGCATTCGGGATATTTCTCAAGTTCCTTACGAATGTTTGTCATGATGCGGTCGATAGTAGTGTCATCACGTTTTGACCACTTCTTAAGAATTACCATAAGACTGCTGCGTGACTGACTGTTACCTACTCGCGGACTGCTACCCGTAAGATTCTGTACGTATGCTACAGACGGATCTTTCATGATGTATTCGATGGCACGGTCTGTTACAATACGGGTTCTTTCCAATGTACTGCCTTCTGTTAGCTCCAGTTCGACATTAAAGAATCCCTGGTCTTCGGTAGGAAGGAAGCTGGTAGGTACCAGACGGTTGAATATGTAGATGGCTATCATTACGATTCCGAAGCCGGCAATAACTCTCTTCGGAAATTTCAGAGTCTTTCTGATGGCAATGACATATTTCTTGTTTCCGCATTCGAGCCATCTGTTGATGGCAGCAAAAATGAAGTTCTTTTCTTTATTGGGATCCTTCGGCTTTAAAACAAGCGAACACATTACCGGACTGAGGGTAAGGGCAACGACCGTAGATATAAGAACCGACACCACAATGGTTATAGAGAACTGACGGTAGAGCTGACCGGTGATTCCGGACAGGAAACTTACAGGAACAAACACGGCAGCCAGTACAAGTGATGTGGCTATGATGGCGCCGACCAATCCGTCCATCGCTTTTTTTGTGGCTTCGTAAGCTGAAAGCTTTTCTTCTTCCATGATACGTTCCACGTTCTCTACCACGACGATGGCATCATCGACCACTATACCGATGGCAAGGACTAATCCCAGCAGGGTGAGCATGTTGAGCGAGAAGCCAAACATGAGCATGAATCCGAATGTACCGATAAGCGAAATAGGTACTGCTACGATAGGAATGATGGTTGCCCGCCAGTTCTGCAATGAGAGGAACACTACGATGATTACGAGGAAGAGTGCCTCGAAGAGTGTCTTGTAAACTTCATCGACAGACTGTGAGATGTAGTCGCTCATATCGAACGGAATGTTATATTCCATGCCTTCGGGGAAGTTCTTGCTAATATCCTTCATGGCTTTCTTTACCTGCTCTGCTACCTCAAGTGCATTTGCGCCGGGAAGCATGTATATGGCCAGAATAGCTGCATTACCACCGTTGATACCACTCTCTGTGCTGTAAGAAGATGCTTCGAGAGAAATACGAGCCACGTCTTTAAGACGGATGATAGAACCGTCGGGGTTGGCGCGGAGCACTATCTCCTCAAATTCGCCTGCCGATGAAAGACGGCCGTGAGCTGTAATTGGAATGGTGATGTCTACGCCGGTCATTGGCTGCTGTCCGAATACACCGGCAGCAGATTCGCGGTTCTGGTCCTTCAGGGCATTTCTGACATCAGCAATGGTAAGACCATAACTTGCAAGTTTGGCTGGCTCAACCCATATCTGCATAGCATAATAGCGGCTGCCGATGTTTGCTATACGTCCGATGCCGGGGATACGGCGCAACAGGTCGATGACATTAAGCGTGGCAAAGTTACTGAGATAGATTTCGTCGAACTTTGGGTCGTCGGAAGTGAGACACAGCGTCATCAACTGACTTGGCGCCTGCTTCTCAACCGAAATACCATTGCTTACGACTTCTGCCGGAAGACGTGATTCGGCAAGCTTGATTCGGTTCTGAATCTCAATGGCTGCTAAGTCGGGGTCGGCTGAAATATTAAAAGTAACCGTTGCAGAGAATCCTCCAGAATTGGAACTGTTAGATTCCATATATATCATTCCCGGCGTACCGTTCAGCTCCTGTTCTATAGGAGTTGCTACAGCCTGAGAAACGGTTACCGCACTGGCTCCGGGATAGGATGCACTGATTTTTACCACCGGCGGAGTGATATGCGGATACTGGTCTACAGGTAACATCGTAAGACCGATGCAGCCCACTATCACAATAAGGATAGAAATTACCGCCGAGAAGATGGGCCTATCTATAAAAAAGTTTACTTTCATTCTGTGGGTTTATATAATTCTACTTGCAGAATATTAAAATACTTATTTCTCTTTCTTACGTGCGTAAGAATTGTCCACGGTCATCTTCATGCCGGGTACGAGCTTGTGATATCCTTCTGTGACGATAATCTCTTTGGGAGCTATACCGCGTTCTACAACAATGTTGTTGCCCAGCTCAGGACCTAACTCGACAAAACGTTTCTCTGCCGTTGAGTCACGACGCATGAGAAATACGTAAGCGCCGCCCTTCTCAACAATCAAAGATTTCTTAGGCACTACCGTGGCATTCTCGCGGACATCAAGTAATACTCTTACTTTTGTAAACTGACCGGGAAGTAAGACGTGCTCCGGGTTTGCCAGTTCTGCACGAACCTGGAATGTTCCTGTCTTGGGGTTTACTTCTGGTGAGGCAAAATCAACCAGACCTTTGTGAGAGTATGTGCTGTTATCGGGAAGTGTGATTGTTACTGTCTGTTTCCAACTTTTGGTAGAATCGTTATGACCTATGATGACATTTCTTTCTTTGCCTTTGAGGTAGTCTAAGGCTGTCATACTGAAATCAACGAAAACGGTATCGCTCTTCACAACTTTAGCTAACAGTGATTTTCCACTGCCGCCAACTAATGTTCCTAAGTCTACCTGACTCTCACTGATGTATCCTGAAATAGGAGAACGTACAACAGTGTAACCAAGTTCCTGCTCTGCCTGCTGCATATCGGCAACACTCATGGCAACACAGGCCTTTGCCGTCTCGTATGCTGCCGTAACATTGTCCAGGTCTAACTGACTGACGGCATTCTGCTCGTAAAGAGGACGGATACGTGACAAATCTCTTTCTGCCTTGCGCGCCTGTGCCTTGTCTTTCTTAACCTGGGCGCGTGCCTTGTCTGCCTTAGTGCGGTACTGGTCCTGATTGATTAAGAATAATACCTGTCCTTTTCTTACATAAGAACCTTCTTCAAAGTGCATCTCTTCAAGGAATCCTTCTACGCGGGCACGAACTTCAACAAACTGCTGGGCGCGGATGTGTCCTACGTAGTCTCCATAAATCTCGACATCCTGCTGACCAACAGGTGCTACACAGACAACTGGCGCAACTTCTGTCGGCTTGTCTTTTAGATTTAATAACCATACAATTCCAAGCACAATGATAATGCCGACAGCTGTAATGATAGCCTCTTTTTTGTGATTCTTAAGGCTTTTTTCTATAAAAAAGAAGTTGAATCTCATTTGAGTAATAGAATATGTTTCTAACGGACATGCGTATGCCTTGTTAGAAGTGAATATAATTGTGATTAATTTACGTTGTAATAAATGATTTTTTTCGGGGTGGAGCAGGGGAAATATTTTTGTCTGCTGTAATAATTCAGGATAGTATTGCTTCCTGATATTATTTACTTAACTATTCGTTAAGTTGTTCGAAGCGTTCTATTCTTATCATAATGTTTTTTGCTTGAAATTTGAACTTTTATATTATAATATAAACTTATTTTATTTGACCGGGCAAAAGTATAAATAAAAATTGAACATGTTATTCCTTTTACTATAAAAATTCAGCTTCTGAAGTATTTTTAACGATATAACATTATTGTTTATATTTCGGTATTTCTTCTGTGTTTTGATTTGTGTCGTTGTGGTTTCATTATATTACTGTTTGATTATAAACTGTTTACATGTGTGTAACTTTGCGGTATATAACTTTACACATGTCTTTTCGGACATGATGCCGTTTAAGACAGTTCGAATATGATGAAAACGATTAATTATTGCAAAAATCAATATATATCGTGATAATTGTTCTTATTATGTGAAAAGATTATACAAAAACAGCCGCTAATGGGGTTTAGCGGCTGTTTTTACTTAAAATATAAATATTTATTTGTTGTTGCGTTCCAATTCTTGCAGACTTTCGAGTTTCTTTGTCTGGAGGAAATCGTAGATGCCTCCGAGGTGTTCTTTGACGCGTTTGTTGCCAAATTCGTATACTTTTGAAACAAGACCGTCAAGGAAGTCACGGTCGTGGGATACTACTATCAGCGTACCGTCGAAATCTAAAAGTGCCTGCTTGAGAATGTCCTTCGTCTTCATGTCAAGATGGTTGGTAGGCTCATCGAGAATTAACAGGTTTACTGGTTCTAATAATAACTTAAGCATTGCAAGACGGGTGCGCTCGCCTCCGGAGAGAACTTTTACCTTCTTGGTGGATTCTTCCGGACCTCCGAACATGAATGCTCCGAGAAGATCGCGTATCTTATTTCGTATTTCGCCCTTGGCTACATCGTCTATAGTCTGGAATACTGTGAGTTCTTCGTCTAACAGTGATGCCTGGTTCTGTGCAAAGTAACCTATCTGTACGTTATGTCCTAAGGTAAGTGTTCCTTCGTGTTCGATTTCACCCATGATACATTTTACCAATGTAGACTTTCCTTCGCCGTTCTTACCTACAAATGCTACCTTGTCACCACGTTCGATGGTTAGGTTTGCATTCTTAAATACAACGTGGTCGCCGTATGTCTTGCCTACACCTTCCATTATGACGGGATAACTGCCGCTGCGAGGTGATGGCGGGAACTTAAGGCGAAGTGCGGATGTGTCTTCTTCGTCTACTTCGATGATCTGGAGTTTCTCAAGCATCTTTACTCGGCTCTGTACCTGGAGTGTCTTGCTGTATGTTCCCTTGAAACGTTCAATAAAGTCTTTTGTCTCCTGAATCATCTTCTGCTGTTCTTCGTACTGCTTCTGCTGCTGTTCGCGGCGTTCCTTACGGAGAACGAGGTACTGTGAGTACTTAACTTTATAGTCGTAGATGCGACCCATGGTTACTTCGATGGTTCGGGTGGTTATGTTATCAACGAATTTACGGTCGTGACTGATTACGACAACTGCCTTTGAACTGTTAATGAGGAATTCTTCTAACCACTGTATTGATTCTATGTCGAGGTGGTTGGTAGGCTCGTCGAGAAGCAGTACGTCCGGATTCTGTAACAGAAGTTTGGCAAGCTCGATACGCATGCGCCAGCCTCCGCTGAAATCGCTTGTCTGACGATCGAAGTCTTCGCGCATGAATCCAAGTCCGAGGAGTGTCTTTTCAACATCTTCTTCAAAATGTGTCATGTCGATGGCGTAGAATTTCTCGCTTACTGCCGTTACTTTCTCAATGAGTGCCATGTACGAATCGCTCTCGTAGTCGGTACGTGTAGAAAGCTCCTGGTTCATCTGCTCTATTTCGGCTTCCATCTCCTTAAGATGTGAGAATGCCTGCGATGCTTCTTCGAATACGGTGTGTCCGTCTTCGGTCATGAGATGCTGTGGAAGATATGCTATGACGCAGTCTTTGGGCGCGGTGACTTTTCCGCGTGTGGCAGGACGTACGCCTGCAAGAATCTTAAGAAGTGTTGATTTGCCCGCTCCGTTCTTTCCCATAAGAGCGATGCGGTCGTTCTCGTTAATCTGAAAACTTATGTCGCTGAATAAGGTGGTGCCGCCAAATTCGACGGTTAATCCATCTACTGATATCATATTGTTTTTGAAGTTTGAATGTTAAACGGCTGCAAAGTTAGTGTAAATTAGTGGAGTAATAAAACTTAGTGATTGTATTTTAACGGATAGTGTGGGGCTGAATAAATAATTTGACTTACGTCATAACAAAAAAGAGCCGTCCAAATTAATGAACGACTCTCTGATGCGAATATGTGATGGAGATTTATTCTTCTTCTGACTTGCTTACACGGCTTCCGACGAGTGCATAGAAAAGAATGTATGCTGCACAGAAAAGTACTACCCAGAAACTTGTGATGTAGTCTGTCATGTCGGCTACTGTTGCCTGGATGAACATCATTACAGCACAACCGCAAACCATTGTCATGAAGATACCGCTGGCAATAGCTGTGTACTTGCCGAGCTTCTCGACTGCCATGTTGAAGATTGCGCCCCACATAACTGATGTGCAGAGACCTACAAGAAGGAGTGAGAAGATTCCTACAGGTATTTCCTGCCATACTACGTTGAGCTTACCCCAGTCTACACCAGGGAAACTTACCATGATGTCTGTAGGTGCGTACATTCCGAAGAGTACGAGTACGATAGTTGCTGATGATACGGCTGTTACCATTGCACGGCTGCTTACCTTATCGCCAATACTTGCTCCTACGAAACGACCTACGAGCATGAAGAACCAGTATACTGCTACAAGCATACCTGCTGTTGCTGCTGTTACACCTTCGTCGATGAGGTAGAGGTTTACGAAGTTAGGCACACCTACTTCGATACCGAGGTATACGAAGATTGCAAGTGCTCCGAGTGCGAAGTGACGGTGCTTGAGGGCTCCTGAGATAAGTTCTACCTGTACGGGAGCCTGCTTGGGTTCGTCAATCTTAGTGAATGCAATGACAATGAGTGCAATTACGAATACTGCAAGTGCAATCATAAGTGCGGGTGTTGCATCAGAAATCTTTGCCTTTGAAGCATCTGCAATGAGGGCACCCATGAGAATGTAACATGCTACGGCTGCTGAAGAGTTGAATACACCGCCAATCTGAATGAGCTGGTTTCCTTTGTTTCCACCTCCTCCGAGAAGGTTAAGCATTGGGTTTACTACACAGTTAAGGATACACATACAGAGACCTGCAATGAATGCTCCGATAAGGTATACACCAAATACGAGACCAATGTTCTCCTGTGCGTTGAGCTGACCACTGTACCACTGGATAAGAATACCGATGATACCTACGACAAGACCAATCATGGCTGTCTTCTTGTAACCGTATTTCGAAATGAGGATACCTGCGGGGATACCCATTACGAGATATGCGATGAAGTTACCGTAGTTACCAATCTGGGCGAGTACGTTTGAAATTTCGCCTTGGTTCTTGATGATGGTTGCCATAGGTGTACAGAGGTTCGTAACGAAGGCAATCATGGCGAACAGAGCAATCATTACGATTATTGCTCCCCATTGTTTTTGAGAATTACTCATGTCTTTAAAGGATATTAATTTTTAATACGATTCTTATTATGTCTGCGAAATTAGGCATTCTTTGGGAGTCTTGCAAATAATTCTTTTATTAATTGGACATAATGTATTAAAATGGCTGTGTGCATTAACAGGGGAAATAAAAAAGAGGAATGCTGCACGCAGCATCCCTCTGAGGTAATGATAACTAAAGTCTAATATTATTTTACGGGATTGTTCTCCTCGAAAATCTTCATACGCTCTTCAAGAAGGTCGTATTGATTGTCGTTGATGAACGATGTACATACACGCAGACCTTCCTGGTGACTGCCTGTTGTAACAAGACAGATGGCACTTACTCCGTAATACATAAGTTCGTGTGCAAGTTCGCCACTTGTCATTCCTGGATAACCAATTGTGAAATAGAATCCGTCGGCAATAGGTTCGTCCATATCCTTATCGTATACGATATAGAAGTTATGACGGCAGAAAATCTCTTTCAGCTTATGTGCACGTTCGCCGTAGATGCTTGTCTCTTTGCGGAAATCAAACTCTCCGTCGCATGCTGCCTTGAGCATTGCTGCCATAGCATACTGTGCACTGTGACTTGTTCCTGATGAAAGGGCATAAAGCATACGTGTTGAGAATACAGGACCGTATGCAAGTCCTTCGTAACGTTTTGCAAGAGCATCGTACTTACGATTGAACAGATGGTCTGAAATACATGTTACGCCAATACGTTCGCCTGCATAACTGAATGCCTTTGAGCCTGAGATAAGAATTTCGTAATTGTCTGTATAGCGTGCTACTGTTGCCTGATAAGGTGCTTCGAACGGTTTGCTAAGATCTTTACGGAAGTCCATTGCAAAGTAAGCAAGGTCTTCCATGATGATTACGTCGTACTTGTTTGCAAGTCCGCCGATAGTCTTCAGCTCATCTTCTGTGAAGCAAATCCATGACGGGTTGTTCGGGTTACTGTATACGATGGCACAGATATTAGCTTTCTCAAGATAAGATTCGAGTTTTGCCTGCAATTTGTCGCCTCGATAATCGTAAACGTCAAAAGTCTCATATTTAACACCGAGCACCTGGAGCTGCATCTTCTGAACGGGGAAACCTGGGTCGATGAATAAAACGGTATCTTTCTTAGGATCACACTGTGATGCTGTGAGGAATGATGCAAATGTTCCCTGCATACTGCCGCAGACTGGCACACATCCCTTAGGATCGATGTCAATTCCGATGAAAGCCTTTACAAAACGTGAGGCCTGCTTCTTTAATTCAGGATATCCCTGAATATCAGGATAACTGTGGGCAATACCATTCTTAAGGGCTTCAATCTGTGCCTTAACGCCCGGAGCTGCTGCGGGCAGACCGGGGATACCCATTTCCATCTTTATAAACTCAACGCCTGATTCTTTTTCTGCATATGCTGCAATAGACTTAACTTCACGGATTGTTGCCTTTGCAAAATCCTGGATATTAAAGTCGCGTATAGCGTTATCGATTAATTCTTTGCTGATAGGTGTATTCTTCATGCTGAATAAATTTAAGTTTAATATAAAATGGGAAAGAGAGAATGTCCCTCTTTATAAGGTTTCTCAATTTCCCATTTGTTAATTGTTGATTATTTCTGTTGTTCCTTACCTATTGCCAAAGCCTTGATATTTGCTTCGACAACAGCATCACCTTTACGTCCGAAGACACGACGAATGGCATCTTCAAGTTTCTGATACTCAATTCCGAGTGCTTTCTGTGCTGCACCTAACAGAATTACGTTTGCAGAACGAGGTATGTTGTTATCCTTTGCCAACTTCTCAATATCGAAGAAGATGACGTTTGGCAGTTGGTCATAGTCTGCCTTCAGTTTTTCAACATCGGGATAATTGTCAATGTTAACGAACGGAGCACTTGAGGTGATGATCCAGCCAGTCTTGCTGAGATAGGGAAGGTAACGAAGAGCTTCCATTGGTTCCATTGAAATGATAACGTCGGCAGAACCAAGTGCGATAAGGTCGCTGTTGATAGGTTCTGATGAAAGGCGGAGGTTACTCTGTACGTCACCACCACGCTGTGACATTCCGTGTACTTCGGCCTGCTTAATATACAGACCTTCTTTCATTGCTGCTTCACCGATGATTGTCGCGATAGAGAGGATACCCTGTCCTCCGACACCACATAATATTATATCTGTCTTCATTATTTCTTGCCCTCCACTGCTGCTTGTGCTTTCTTTTGTTTAAGATGACGCTGTAATGTCTGCATACATTCTCTTCTCGGAATGATAACGCTGACACCTTTGTATTCGATTTCCTTCTTGATGATTTCGGTAATTTCCGGCATGTTCTTAGGCAGAGGTACTACTACATGTAGGTGTTCCTCAGGAAGTCCAAGAGCACGGACTATTGCCTCGAACTTGTTTGTTCCGGCTGAGTCCTGACCACCTGTCATACCTGTTGTGAGGTTATCGCTGATGATTACTGTGATGTTTGAATTCTCGTTGATGGCATCCAGCAGACCTGTCATACCAGAGTGTGTGAATGTAGAGTCTCCGATTACTGCTACTGACGGCCACTGACCTGCATCAGCTGCACCCTTTGCCATACCGATACTTGCACCCATATCTACACATGAATGGATTGCCTTATATGGAGGAAGGAAGCCCAGTGTGTAACATCCGATGTCGCCGAATACTCGTGCATTGGGATATTCTTTTAAAACAGTGTTTAGTGCTGTGTACATATCTCTGTGACCACAACCTTTACACATAGCAGGGGGTCTTGGAGTAACGTCCTCGCATGGTGCATAGTTTTCTCCTATTGTCATGCCGAGTGCTTTCTTTACAAAGTCGGGGTTTAATTCGCCTGTGCGGGGGAGTTCGCCTGAAAGACGACCCTTGATGACACATTTGCTCGGAATAACACCGCGTACCATGTCTTCGATGAATGGCTGTCCTTCTTCTACGATAAGAATACTGCTGCATTCTTCTGCCATCTTCTGGATGAGACGCTTGGGAAGAGGATAGCGTGAAATCTTGAGAACTGGATATGGGCATTTGTCTTTGAAGCATTCCATCAGATAGTTATATCCGATACCGCTTGCTACGATTCCCATAGAATGATCTTTTCCTTCTATATATTTGTTCCACTTGCTGCATGCTGCTTCTTCTTCAAGTTCTGCCTGCTGACCAGTGACATATATGTTACGTCTGCGTGATACGGCGGGAAGAAGTACCCAGTTCTTTGCAAGAGCTTCGTAGTTTAAGTCGTTCTCTTTTCTTGATTCTTCTTTTATTTCTACAACAGCACGACTGTGAGCCATACGTGTAGTAACGCGCATAAGGATAGGTAGTTTCTTCTCCTCAGAGTATTCGAAAGCTTCTTCCATCATATCGTAAGCTTCCTGCTGATTACTCGGTTCGAAAATAGGAATCATGGCAAATTTACCATAGAAACGGCTGTCCTGTTCGTCCTGTGATGAGTGCATTGAGGGATCGTCGGCAACTAATACAACAATACCGCCATTAGTACCTGTAATTGCAGAGTTTATAAATGGGTCGGCTGCCACATTAAGTCCTACGTGTTTCATGCAGACCATTGTTCTCTTACCCATAAAAGACATACCCAAAGCCTGCTCCATTGCAGTTTTCTCGTTGGTTGCCCAACGTCTGTGTAAGTTACGCTCTTTTGCTATGGGAGAGTCCTGAATGTACTCGGTGATTTCAGTTGAAGGTGTACCAGGATATGCGTATACACCGCTAAGTCCTGCGTCAATAGCACCTTGTGCTATAGCCTCGTCACCCAATAAAAGTTTTTTCATAATATGTTCTTTAATAGTGTTTTTGTATCTATATGTTTTGTGTTTTTACATACTAATGGCAAATATAAAGAAAAAAGGATAAAGAAGCAAGTGTTTTGACATAAAAAAAGCCTTTTAAATATCATTTAATAGGCTTATTGCAGATAGTGGGAAACAAATGAAACTCCTAAACGCAAAAAGGACCGGCAGTTTTAAACTGTCGGTCCTTTTTTAAGACTTAATGTTCGTCTGAAATTATTCAACAACAGCTGAGTCTGTAGCAGCTGAGTCAACAACAGCTGAATCAGCAGCAGCTGAATCTGTAGCTACTGTATCAACAGCTACTGTATCTGTTGTTTCTTCAACGGGCTGTTCTGCCTTGTTACCACCACAAGATGCGAATGACATAGCTACTACAGCTACGAACATAAATGCTAATTTCTTCATTTTCTTTGCTTTTTAAAAACTGTAAAACAATTATTTGTTTATTAAAACGATGCAAAGATACGCATTTTTTTGTTTCCGTAACATTTTATTTCAAGAATTTTATAGCCTTTTATTCGTGTATTTTTATAATGTGTTGAATATCAGTATGTTATGTAAAAGTTAAATATTCGCTTTTTTCTTTGGATTTCGAAAATAATGTTTTTTTATGTACTTTTTGCCGTTTTATTGTGATTTTTCACTGCTTTTCTGTTCTTTCAATTGCAATTTGGATGATTTAGAAAGCGAAAATTCATCTTTATACCTTATTATATATTAGGGAAAATTGTTTCTGTATATGAATCAGACTTGATTTATATAATTTTATTATCTCATAAACTCTAAAAAATTTAAAACAAATAATTTCGTCAACTTTATTTCGTACCTTTGCACACGGATATATTTTAGAAAAAGGTAAATGACAGATAAGGAATTGTTTCAAGGCAAGACAGCCACATATTATACTCTTGGATGTAAACTGAATTTTTCAGAAACTGCTACATTTGCAAAGAACCTTAAAGAATTAGGTATTCGTCAGGCAAAAAATGGCGAAGCTGCTGATCTATGCCTCATTAATACTTGTTCGGTTACTGATGTTGCTGATCATAAGTGCAGACAGATAATAAACCGACTTGTTAGAAAAAATCCTAATGCCTTTGTGGTAGTAACAGGATGTTATGCTCAGCTTGAACCTGAAGAAGTAAGCAGCCTGGAAGGTGTTGACCTGGTTTTAGGATCGCACGAGAAAGCTCATCTTATAGATTATCTTACGCAGTGGTGGGCGAATTCGGGAGTTGAAGACGGACATCGTTTTTTCAGAGTCCCTACGAAAGACATCAAGTCGTTTGCTCCGAGCTGTTCGAGAGGTAACCGTACAAGATATTTCTTAAAGGTTCAGGATGGTTGTGACTATTTCTGTACTTACTGTACAATTCCTTATGCTCGTGGTCTAAGTCGTAATCCTTCTATTGAATCTTTAGTTGCACAGGCAGAAAAGGCTGCTTCTGAAGGTGGTAGGGAAATAGTTATAACAGGCGTAAACATTGGTCAGTTTGGAAAAACTACAGGCGAGAAGTTTATTGATCTTGTCAAAGCTCTTGATGCGGTTGAGGGTATAGACAGATATCGTATAAGTAGTTTGGAACCTGATTTGCTTGATGACGAACTTATTGCTTATTGTGCACAGAGCCGTGCATTTATGCCACATTTTCACCTTCCTTTACAGAGCGGATCGGATGCTATTCTTAAGCTTATGCATCGTCGTTATGATTCGGCGCTGTTTGCTCATAAGGTGAATCTTATTAAGAAATACATGCCTGATGCTTTTATTGGGGTTGACGTTATGGTAGGTACTCGTGGGGAAACTCCTGAACTATTTGAGGAAACATACGACTTCCTTAATAAATTGGATGTCACTCAGCTGCATGTATTCCCTTACTCTGAGCGTCCTGGTACTGCTGCCTTGCGTATTCCTTATATTGTTGATAATGCAGACAAAAAGGTTCGCAGTCATAGACTTCTTGATCTTTCTGATAAGAAAACTAAAGATTTTTATACGCGATATATAGGCACAGAGGCTGATGTTTTGTTTGAAAAGGCACGTCACGGTATGCCAATGCATGGCTTTACTGATAATTATATTAGGGCTGAACTTCCTGCCGGCATTGCTAATGATAAGTATGACAATCAAATTATCAGAGTGCGCTTGGGCGGATTTAATGAAGATAAAACTGCTCTTATGGCAGAAATAATCCAATAATATATGAAAGATAAAGTAGCAGTAGTTATTCTTAATTGGAACGGTGTTGAGATGATGCGCCGTTTCATGCCTACTGTAGTTAAATATTCGCAGGACGATGCCACCATTTATGTGGCAGATAATTGTTCTAGTGATGATTCGTTACAGATGTTGGGAAAAGAATTCCCAGGTGTCAGGACAATTGTTCTTGACAAGAACTGGGGGTTTGCTGATGGATACAATAAGGCTTTGGCTCAGATAGATGCAGAATATTTTGTCTTGCTGAATTCAGATGTTGAAGTAACACCTAACTGGCTTAAGCCCATTATTGAGTTCATGGATTCTCGTGATGATGTCGCTGCGTGTCAGCCCAAACTGCTTTCTTATTTTCATAAGGGCCAGTTTGAGTATGCTGGAGCCGCTGGAGGTTTTATAGATAAATATGGGTATCCTTTCTGTCGCGGACGACTTTTCGATGTCGTTGAAAAAGATGTGGGACAGTATGACGAACGCAAGGAATTGTTTTGGGCTACAGGAGCATGCCTTGTTATACGCTCAGACGATTATAATAAGGTAGGGGGACTGGATGGCCGATTCTTTGCTCATTGTGAAGAGATTGACATGTGTTGGCGTCTGCGTTTGCTTGGCAGGAAAATATACTGTATACCTGAAAGTGTGGTTTATCACTGGGGTGGGGGAACTCTGCCTAAAACAAACTCAAGAAAGACGTTCCTTAATTTCCGTAATAATCTTACTATGCTATACAAAAACCTTCCTGAGAGTGAACTTAAATCTGTTATGTGGCATAGATTCTTTATGGATTATTTAGCAGCTTTTGTTACTCTTGTAATTAATCGTAATGTAGGGGATTTCAAAGCAATTTTCAAGGCAAGAAAAGCTTTTAAAGAATGGAAAAAAGATTTTGAAAAAGATAGACAAAAAATACAATCGTCGGCAGTAATTAATGTTATACCTGAACGTCGTAATTATTCTGTCGTTTGGAAATATCATATCAAGGGAATAAAAAAATTCTCTGAATTGTAGTTTTGTCTTATTGTCTTTTTGTACTAAAAACTTATTAAAACAGTCTGCATTGAGTAGTTTATCTCATTGCAGACTGTTGTTTTATCGTGTGATATTTACTTTGCTATATTTTCTTTTGGCGTATAATCCTTTTTTACTATCTTTGTGAATGGATATATACTATAAAAAATACAGATACCTGAAATATGGAAAAGGAACAGCTGATGAGTATAATGTCACACTTTAATGTATGTGTGAAAATATATGACATTCGTCCTATTGGAAACGGACTCATAAATGATACTTTCGCGGCATATGTAGATGGCGAGGAAGAACCGGATTTCGTTCTTCAGCGTGTCAATACAGATGTGTTCCGTGACATCGATCTGCTGCAGCATAACATAGAAGTAGTAACTGATCATATTCGTAAAAAGATGTTTGCTGCAGGAGTGAAGGACGTAGACCGTAGAGTCTTGCGATTTATATCTACTGATGAAGGAAAAACATATTATCGTGATTCTGAAGGTAGATGCTGGAGGGTTTCTGTGTTTGTTAAGGGGTCAATTACTAAAAATGAAGTTAATCCTGAATCTGCTTATCTCTGCGGTAAAACGTTTGGTAATTTTGAGGATATGCTTATTGATGTCCCGGAACAATTAGGTGAAACGATTCCAGATTTTCATAATATGTCTCTGCGTCTGAAACAACTTGAAGAAATTGCAAGAGCTGACAGAGTAGGGCGTTCTTCTGAAATGTCAGATGAACTGAATTTTATATTTGACAATGCTGAGAAGATGACACAGGCTGACAGATTATTTGAAGAAGGCAAACTTCCAAAAAGAATTTGTCATTGCGATACAAAGGTTAATAATATGTTATTTGATAAAGAAGGTAATGTCCTCTGTGTTATTGACCTTGATACTGTTATGCCTAATTTTGTATTTTCGGATTTTGGTGATTTCTTAAGAACAGGTGCCAATACTGTTGCTGAGGACTGTCCGGATATAGATGATGTCGATTTTAATATGGACATATTTAATGCCTTTTCTGACGGATATCTTACAGCTGCAAAATTCTTGCTACCAATAGAACGTGAAATGCTGCCGTTTGCAGCAATGCTTTTCCCGTACATGCAGTGTGTGAGGTTCTTTGCAGATTATCTTGACGGAGACAGGTATTATAAGATTTCATATCCAGAACATAATCTTGTAAGAACTAAAAATCAAATGCGTCTGTTTGAGCGTGCAACAGACAGATTGAAGAACGTGAAATTTTAAAGTCAAAACTTTACATCATGAAATCTTTATTAGTTAAACGTATAGATGTAAAATCTCCTATAGTAGCGAAAGATGTTAGCAGACTATTAGAGGAAAACAATATAAAATGGAATGTTGCTGATTGCGTTTGCTGGGCAAAAGATTTTCCTTATGCTCCTGAAATGAAATTCAGAATCGCTCATAGTGATAATTCTATATTCGTAAATTATAGAGTGAAAGAAAAGGCGGTTAGAGCTGTAGCAGAAACAGATAATGGAAATGTATGGGAGGATTCTTGCTGTGAATTCTTCTTTAGTCCTAAAGCTGACAGTATGTATTATAATATAGAATCTAACTGTGCAGGTAAAATATTATTCGCCTCAGGTAATTCTAGAAATAATCGTAAACGCTATCCTTTAGATTTTGTTGCAAAGATTGATCGTTGGTCATCTCTTGGTAATGGTGTGTTTGAAGAAAGAACATATAATGACGAATGGGAGATGTCCTTAATAATTCCTATAAGTATGTTTGAAGGGGTTGACCATCTTAGCGGTATGGTATCAAGTGCTAACTTCTATAAATGTGGTGATAAACTTTCAACTCCTCATTTTATGTCTTGGAATCTTGTAGAAACACCTTCTCCTGATTATCACAGACCCGATTTCTTTGGTAAAATAACATTCGAATAAGAAAACAGCCTAAAAATATATGCTGCAATGTTTATACTGAATGTAGAAAGACGTTCGGAAATGCTTTCGCGCGCGCGTATATATAATAAAAGGTGTAAAGTTTAATTTTGTAAAGATTTAGTCAAATTTACGAAAAAAGTGATTTTTTTGTTGAATTAATTATGCCAATATTTGCATTGTAGGGTTTTTTGCCCTACCTTTGCACTCGCAATCGAGAAACAAACTACTCGGTTAGCAACATAAGAAAAGAGTTCTTTGAAAAGATTACATAAACAGACAAGTAGTACAAGAA
>JAHHQW010000079.1 GCA_020026195.1 Prevotella sp. | reverse complement strand
AGAATCGATGAAGATAAGTACAAGAATCTTCTTGAGCATATTCGTCTGAATGTTACAGAGGAATATGAATTTCCACCAGAGATTGTCAAAGTCAATGGGACAACGATTGCTACCTTGGGAAATTTCAGTGCATCAACCGGAAAGCCCAAAAGCAAGAAGACATTCAACGTATCAGCTATTGTTGCATCTGCATTGTGTGGACATGAAGTATTGAAATATAAAACTATCCTTCCTCATGGTAAGGAACGAATACTTTACATAGATACAGAGCAGAGCAAATGTCACTGTCATAAAGTACTCGAACGAATTCTGCGTCTTGCAGGATTGCCTACTGACCGTGAAGATGACAGGATTATGTTCTTTGTTCTTCGAGAATATACTCCGGAACAAAGATGTGATATCATCAGCTGGGCTTTGCAGAAAGAGTCTGACATAGGATTGGTAGTGATTGATGGTATTAGAGACTTAATACATGATATCAATTCTCCGAGTGAATCATTGACGATTATCAATGATTTGATGCGATGGTCGAGTTATTATGATTTACATATTCACACAGTGCTTCATCAGAACAAAGGTGATGACAATACTCGAGGCCATATCGGTACTGAACTCAACAACAAGGCAGAAACGATATTGCAGGTGTCAAAACTCCCTGATAATCCCAATGTCAGTGAAGTTAAAGCTGTCCATATTAGAGACCGAGAGTTTGATCCTTTTGCATTCTCTATAGGCGACGATGCACTTCCCCATCTTGTAGAAAATTATAAATCTTCTCAAGATCGAACCCAACGTGTTTCTTCATTCATCGATATGAAAGAATCACAACACAGAGAAGCTTTGAATCACGCATTCGAGGAAAAGCAGAACATGGGTTATCAGGAACTGCTCGAAGCATTAAGAGAAGGATATGCTAGTATCGGTTATTCTCGTGGACGTAATACGATTGTTAAACTATGCAAGTTCCTGACTAATATGGAAATTCTCGTAAAGGAAGATTCCGGGTATCGGTACAATAGAGAATTTTCTATCCAAACGGCAGTTTAGTTTAGTTTGGGTATATATATAGGATGGACTAAACCGAACGGTATTATGAATATTCTAGAAGCAAAACAAATTCGACTTGTGGACTATCTTTCTTTCCTCGGATATGAGGTAAAGAGAGTCTTGCGAGGTCAATATTGGTACAATTCTCCCTTTAGAGACGAGAGGACTCCATCGTTTAAAGTGAATGACCACTTAAACGAATGGTACGATTTCGGTATTGCAGAAGGTGGTGATATCATAGAATTGGGGAAATTCCTGTATAAGACGAACGACGTGAGTATTGTGCTTAGCCAAATAGCAAAGCATGCCACTGTCGCTCCACCTATGCGGATCAAGCCCCAGTCAGTTCAGGCTCCTCCCATGGAAGACGTAATGACCAATGTTGAAATTCATGATCTGCACAATGTCGCTCTATTGTCTTATGTAAAATCAAGAATGGTGGATGTTGATGTTGCCCGACGTTATTGTAAGGAGATTTACTATAACATGGGCAAGAAACGCTATTTTGCAATAGCTTTCGAGAATCGCTCCAGAGGTTTGGAAGTACGGAATGCTTACTTTAAGGGATGCATGAAGAATAAAGACATCACCTTAATCTATATGAGCAGCTGTACCCACCAGGAGCATATATGTATTTTCGAGGGCTTCATGGATTTTCTTTCATATAAAACTTTAAGAAGGACAGGGAATGATACAATCTGTATAGCAGAAAACACAGATTTTCTTATCCTGAATTCTGTAAGTAATCTGAAGAAATGCCTTGAAGAGTTAGGTAAATATGCTGTAATACATTGCTATCTCGATAATGACCTTGCTGGTCAGAAAACAACAGAGACAATCAGAGGAATGTATGAGATTCGTGTTAAAGACGAATCTGTTCGTTATCAAAATTATAAGGATTTAAATGATTTATTAAGAGGTAAGTTGATGTAACCTTATAGTAGAATTTTCATTAAGGGGTGACTTTAATAGTCATCCCTTTTTTTGTTATCATTTTCAAATACAAAATGCCCCAAAGTATGATATTAAAGTATGATTTTTAATATTTCATACTAAATAAACGACTAATATGCTGATTTGTGGAATAATATTTTAAATTTTCAAAAATATGATTTTTCTTTGTGCGAAAATAAAATCATAGTTAAAATCATATTCTAAAAAGATGAATTCATACTTTATATTTGCAGTAGCCTTGACTGTCATCTATATTCTCTACTATGCGTTCATGATATTTAAAGATCTGAATACACAGAAGTCGGAACGCAAAGATGATGTAGAGATTTTCGTAGTTGACCAAAAAGAAGCGGATGAAGGCATCAATGTTACCGAAAGTGAAAGTGGTTTCAGTATCGGTAATGAAGAGTACACTACAGAATATCTCGAGCCAGATACAGAGTCACCACCAGCAGAGACAGATACAAAAACGGAAGATGATCAACCGAAATCATCTGCAATAGAGAATCTTAAAACCATAGCAAAAGAAGAATTGGACGAAGTGGAGTCATTCATGTCTGATTCATACAATAGTGAAGAGCTATACAAAGCTATGCTCAATAAAGGAAAACTATCCGGTCGTCCTGACCTAGAATGGAAACCTGTAATAAATGAATTATGAGAGTCTTGCGACTGAAATTTACTTTTTTGCTCATTGTGTGTCTGGTTCCTTCGGCCCTGTTTGCTAAATGTGGTAGTGTAAATTATAGTTGGGGAGCAGACGCTTTAGCATCCATGCATGATTATGTTGTGACTATGATGCTTTATGTCCTCTATTTATGCTACGCTATAGCAACAGTGGTTGGAATCATTGGAGCTCTCCAGATTACCATTAAAATGCAGATTGGGGAAGACGGTGTAAAGAAAGCCGTATTAATGTTGTTTGGAGCTGCCATTTTCATTATCAGTGCTTCTATTGTGCTCCCTGCATTCTTTGGTTATAGAATTTGGTAAATATTTTTTCATGTAATTAATTTTAAAAACTATGTTCAAAAAGATTAAACAAAAATTCAAACAGGCTTGTTCAAAGAAAAACCTGTGGGCTTTAGCCTTTATGTTGTTATTGGGTGGTGCTCCTGTTATGGCACAGACAACGGCTGGTGACTATGCAGCTGGTACTACAGCACTTACCCAGGTTACAGAAGAAATCGTCAAGTATGTTCCTATCGTAGTAAAACTTTGTTACGCCATTGCTGGTATCGTTGCTGTAGTTGGAGCAATCTCTGTATACATTGCGATGAACAATGAAGAACAGGATGTTAAGAAGAAGATCATGATGGTGGTCGGAGCTTGTATCTTCCTTATCGCTGCAGCACAGGCACTCCCACTCTTCTTCGGTATCGGAGGCTAATGTGCCACAACTATGTCTGAAATTAAAGAGAATAGCAAAGGCTATATCGATTATCCTATATTCAAGGGGTTGCAAAGACCTCTTGAATTTATGGGTGTTCAAGGTCGATACATTTATTGGGCAGCCGGAACAATTGGAGGTGCTATAGTTGGGTTTATCATTGGCTACTGCATTACTGGATTCTTACTCGGACTCATTCTGCTCGTAATCATTTTAACCAGCGGTATTGCATCGATTCTCTTGAAACAGCGGAAAGGTCTCCATACAAAACTTTCAAAAAAAGGTGTATTCATTTATGCCTATTCTAAGAAAATATAAAAACAAACCATGTGTAATACATGGCTGCATTGAATGTTGAACGTGGGTAGATCTGCTCTTTTGGGGGCTTATCTACCCTATTTTTCCTTAATACATGGTTCTATATATCATACTTACATTTTTAGCAATCTGTTTGGGTATGGCTATATCCGTTTATGCCTTTGGAACAGGAGGAAAGCGAAAGAATATCTTCCAGGATATTTATTATTCCATAGAAGATAACGCTGGGATTGGTGTGCTATACACAAAGAAAGGTGAATATTCTGCTATATTGCAGATTGACAATCCTGTACAGAAATATTCGGCAAACATAGATGCTTATTATGAGTTTACTCATTTGCTGACTGGAGCTATGCAAATTCTCGGAGAAGGATATGCCATTCATAAGCAAGATATTTTTGTTCGTAAACAGTTCAAGGATGAAACAGGATCTAGTCAAGAATTCCTTACCGAAGCATATTTCAAATATTTTGAGGGTAGAAAATTCACAGAGACGTCATGTTTTCTGACTATCACTCAAGAAGCTAAAGGCAGTCGTCTGTTTTCTTATGATAATAAGAAGTGGAATGAGTTCTTGACGAAGGTACGAAAAGTACACGACCTTTTCCGAGATGCCAAAGTTGGTGTAAGATACTTGAATAAGAAAGAGGCAAGTCTGTATGTAGACCGCTTCTTCGCTATGAACTTCAAGGATAAAATTTTCTCTATGACTAACTTTAAAGTTGATGGAGATTCAATCGCAATGGGTGACCAAAGATGTAAAATCTACAGTCTCGTTGATGTCGATCAATGTAATCTTCCATCTATTATAAGACCATATAGGAATATTGAAGTCAATAACGTCAATATGCCTGTAGATCTTATGTCAGTAATAGACAGTATACCTGCACAAACTGTAGTGTATAATCAGATTATCTATCTGCCAAATCAAAAGCGTGAATTAGCAATGCTTGACAAAAAGAAAAACCGTCATGCAAGTATTCCTAATCCAAGCAATCAAATCGCCGTAGAGGATATAAAGCGAGTTCAGGAAGTAGTTGCTAGAGAGAATAAACAATTAACATACACCCATTTTAATTTAGTAGTTTCAGTACCTATCGATGCTGATGTTCAAAAATGTACCAACCATTTGGAAAACAGCTTCAGCCGTATGGGAATTCATATATCTAAACAAGCTTATAATCAGTTAGAACTCTTTGTTGGCTCATTCCCTGGAAATTGTTTCAGAATGAGTGAAGATTATGACCGCTTTCTCACTTTAGCTGATGCTGCAGCTTGTCTTATGTACAAAGAACATATACAGCATAGTGAGGTTACTCCTCTTAAAATCTATTATACAGATAGACAAGGTGTTCCTGTAGCCATTGATATCACAGGTAAAGAAGGCAAGCATAAGTTGACAGATAACTCCAATTTCTTTTGCCTGGGGCCTAGTGGTAGCGGAAAGTCATTTCACATGAACTCTGTAGTACGTCAGTTGTATGAACAAGGAACCGATGTAGTGATGGTAGATACAGGTAACTCATACGAAGGTCTATGTGAATATTTAGGAGGAAAGTATATCTCATATACCGAGGAACGTCCTGTGACTATGAACCCTTTTTTCATTAATAAGGAGGAATTCAACGTTGAAAAAATCGGTTTTCTCAAGAGTCTTGTTCTTCTTATTTGGAAAGGTAGCCAAGGTGTTGTCACCAAGACTGAGGAAAGATTAATTGAGCAGACAATAACAGAATATTACGATGCCTATTTCAATGGATTCGAAGGCTTTACACCAACACAACATGAAGATCTATTCAAGAGTTTACTGATTGATGACAGAAATTCAAATTCAGACTATACAAGTCCTGAATCTGAAAGGAAAAAGCGAATTGATGAAAGAATTAAGATGATTGAAAATCGTCGTAAGAAACTGAAGGTCGATAGTTTGTCTTTCAATTCTTTTTACGAATACTCAATGCAAAGAATTCCTGATATCTGCGATGAAAATAATATTGTCGGAATAGATATCCATAATTTCAGTTTCATGATGAAAGTCTTTTATAGAGGTGGCATTCATGAAAAGACTTTAAATGAAAACAGTGACGGAAGCTTGTTTAATGAAACATTTATAGTCTTTGAAATTGACAGTATCAAAGAAGATCCTATTCTGTTCCCTTTGGTGACTTTGATTATCATGGACGTATTTCTTCAGAAAATGAGAATCAAGAAGAACCGCAAGGTTCTGGTAATCGAGGAAGCGTGGAAAGCGATTGCCTCCCCTCTTATGGCTGAATACATCAAATTTATGTATAAGACAGCTCGTAAGTTCTGGGCAAGTGTCGGAGTTGTTACCCAGGAAATCCAAGATATCATCGGAAGTGAAATCGTTAAAGAGGCCATTATCAATAATTCTGACGTGGTGATGCTTTTGGATCAGAATAAATTCAAAGAAAGATTCGATAGCATCAAAGCCATTTTAGGTCTGACCGAAGTTGATTGCAAGAAGATCTTCACCATCAATAGACTCGAGAATAAAAATGGAAGAAGCTTCTTTCGGGAAGTTTTTATTCGTCGTGGTACCACAAGTGACGTATATGGTGTAGAGGAACCACATGAATGTTATATGACCTATACTACAGAAAGAGCTGAAAAGGAAGCACTGAAGCTGTATAAAGCAGAATTGAAATGCAGTCATCAAGAAGCAATCACAGCATACTGCCGTGATTGGGATGCAAGTGGAATAAGTCTTCCTTTACCATTTGCACAGAAAGTAAATGAAACAGGACATGTATTAAATCTACAGAAAAGGGATATTATTCAATGAAAAGATTTTTGTTCATAATTATAATCTTCATCACTGTCTTTTCGTATAAAGCTGAAGCTCAATATTACAGCGTCAACTATGATACGAAGACAGTGGCTGCCATGGCTGCCGCATTTGGCAGCGAAGTGGCAGCAGAAAGTTATTATGGTGAACAGGTCGCAAATGTCTTAAAGCATTATAATGCGGCTGAAGTAGCTACGGCCGGTATTTTTGCAAGCAAATTTTTCGAGCGAAAGGCTTTGACCAATATAGACATATGGAATAATGCAACTGAAAACTACTATTATCGGAG
>JAHHQW010000078.1 GCA_020026195.1 Prevotella sp. | reverse complement strand
ATTTTATTTACTGCCAGAGCCGCTTAGGCGTGGCGATTTTTTAACGAACTATTGAATTAAGGAATAGATTATTGATGCACTTAATTTTACTTTATATAAAGTATACTCATAAAATATTAAGAGGAACTAGAAAAGTTCTCCATGTCGGGGCGCTCATCCAGTTCCTCTTACTTTCTTATTTAAAATTGAGTGTCTTACTTCTCATTTTGAGTGGTATTGATGCTTTCCAGGCTTCCGGTAGTTGGATTTATTACAATGCTTGTCATAACTTTTTTGTTGAACAAATCTGTAGTAAGGGGATTTAATGCTCCGAACTGACCTGCGTACAAACTAAAGTTTGCAAGTTCTTTCTTTCTGTTAGAAAGAGAAATTTCAATTTTTCCTGGAAGATTTGTGTATACTATGGTGCGCTTTGCTGTTTTTTCATCAATATTCACTGCCGGTACAGTGTGTAAATCTTTAATGGTAAGATAATAAGGCTCACCTGATAAATCGTCGCCGTCAGTTATTCCATAATGTTTTGAGAAACGGAAGATTATGTGATCTTTTATTTCTCCTTCAGGAATGCATCTGAATACAACTTCTGATGTGTCTTTGATTGTGGTACCTGTAAACAGACTCATCAATGCTTCTTCTTGAAGATCCATTTTCTTGAGCATCATTTCAAACTGTTTGCTGTCTTTAGGCATGTAGTCAGCCTGTCCCCTTGTGATTTGGTTACGGCTGTCTCTTATGTCGTATATTTCTTCTGCAATCAGTTCTGCCATCTTTATTTTATTACCTGCAGCAAGAATATCCTGTGTCATGTAATCTTTAGGGTTGGGTATAACTCTTGATGGCTGTGGCTCGAATTCTTTAAATTCTTTGATTGCTGAAGGCTCGTCGTTTATAGCTAGTAAAATACCGCAGTCGGATAACTTGACATCGTTAATGTTATATTTAGCTGTATTGATGGAAAATACTTTTGTCGTGTCAGGAACTCCGACAGGATTAAATCTTATGCCTGTAATTGTATATTGGGTGTGTTTGTCACATTGGGTTTCCGTACTCTTAAATAGAGATTCTGCATATTCGCAAAATTCTCCCGGCTCGTATGTAGTCTTTTCGATGGTTACATAAACGTCGATTGCAGTACGTGGTAAAACGTATCTGGTGTTTTCTAGTTGTGCAGATATGTTGTTTGAAAAAAAAGTTATTGCAGATATAAATAATAATATCTTTTTAAATTTCTGTTTCATATTTGTTTCTTATCTTTTAAAGTTTTAAATGCTTCTGGCAGACATGTGACAATGTCTCCAGCTGTCATACTTTCTGTTCCAAAATGTTCTTCAGCAATGTCGCCTGCAAGACCATGTATGTACATTCCTGAAACACAGGCGTCAAACTGATTGTATCCTTTTGCAAGTAGGGCGGTTATAATTCCAGTAAGAACATCTCCGCTTCCAGCTGTCGCCATTCCGGGATTGCCGTTTGGGTTGAATACGATTTGTCCGCCAGGAGTACATAATGCTGAATAGTGACCTTTAAGAATTATATATGCATTAGAATGTTCTGCAAATTTAAGTGCTGCATGAAGTCGCTCGTAGCTGTTAGAATAAGTAGTTCCCATCAATCTTTCGAACTCTTTGACATGAGGCGTGAAGATTACATTTTCAGGTAACTGCTGAATCCATGCTCTGTGGCTGGCTAATATGTTTATTGCGTCTGCGTCGATTACAATTGGAACATTAGTTCTTCTGATTTGCGCTATTAATGCAACTGAAGTGCCCTCTTCTGTCCCGATTCCGCAGCCAATGCCGACTGCATCATAAATAGAAGTATCTACAGGCTCTGTAAAATGTCTTTCGTTAAGGTCGTTGCTTATAATAGCCTCAGGAACAGATATCTGTATTATATCGTTGTTCTTTGAGGGTGTATGTACCGTGACTTTTCCAGCTCCAGACCTTAAACATGCTTTAGAAGCTAATATTGCAGCTCCGGCCATACCGTAACTACCACATACAAGTAGAGAATGTCCGAGGTCTCCTTTATGAGCAAATTCGTTTCGGTCTGATAATTTTGAACTGACATAACTGCTTTCTGTTATGTGATACAGCGATGTCGCCTCGTTCATCCATTTTTTACTGAGGCCTATATCAAGAACTTTTAATCTCCCTATATATTTTTGATTCTCTCTGAACAGAAAAGAAAGTTTCTTGTTCTGTAAAGTGAGCGTAAGGTCAGCTCTTATTATGTTGTCGCTTGCGTTGTAAGTGTTATCTTCAGACATGAGTCCCGATGGAATGTCGAGACTGACAATATTTGCTTCAGACCTGTTTATGTATTTGATAAGTTGGGCGAACCCTCCAGTTATAGGCTTATTTAGTCCGGTTCCAAAAAGACCGTCTATAATAAGTGTTCCTTTTGTTAAACTTGGAAGGTCGAATTGCTGTTTTATTTCCGTGAATTGTTTTATGGATTCTGACTGAATTATTCTTTCGCGGTTTATTGCACAGTCATCAGATATTTTGTCGCTTACATTGAACAAGTATACAGAAACTTCAAATCCCCTGCCTGCCAAGAGTCTGGCAACAGCAAGAGCGTCACCACCGTTGTTGCCGGAACCTGCAAAAACTACTACAGGTGTGTCAGAACCCCATTCCTTCACAATGGCGTTTGTCATTTCAGTAGCAGCTCGTTCCATTAAATCGATGGATGAAATAGAGCAGTTCTCTATTGTATATTTGTCTAACTCCCTGATTTGGGCGCTTGTAAATATCTTCATATTTGCAAAAATACAAAATAAATACTATTCGTTATACCATGTTTGCTATATTTTTTGTAAATTTGTCGCAAAATATTGTAATTCTTACTATGAGTATAGTTAAAATCAAAGACAAATCGTTTAAGACGTCAATTACAGAGGAAGAGATAAAACAGCGTGTTAAAGCTGTCGCAGATCGCATAAATAATGATATGGCAGGAAAGAATCCTTTGCTGCTTGCTGTTTTAAACGGCTCTTTTGTTTTTGCTGCGGATCTTATGAGAATGATAACTATCCCATGTGAGATATCTTTTGTAAAACTTGCTTCTTATGAAGGTACGACTTCTACAGGAAAAATAAAGGAAGTTATTGGAATTAATGAGGATCTTAAAGACAGAACTGTTATTATTGTAGAGGATATAGTAGAAACAGGTCTGACAATGAAACGTATGGTTGAAACTTTGGGAACACGCGGACCGAAGGAAATACATATTTGTACACTTCTCTTGAAACCCGAACGTCTTAAAGTGGATTTGAATATAGAATATGCAGCCATAGAGATTCCTAATGATTTTATCGTAGGATATGGACTTGATTACGACCAGCAAGGAAGAAACCTTAAAGAAATATATACCATCTTGACTGACGAAGAGGTGGACAAAATGAATAATAAAATGAAGAATATAGTAATTTTTGGAGCTCCTGGTTCTGGAAAAGGAACACAGAGCGACCTTATGATTGAAAAGTACGGACTCAATCATATCTCAACAGGAGATGTTCTCCGTGGTGAGATAAAGAATGGTACAGAACT
Organism: Prevotella sp.; assembly: GCA_020026195.1. Classification (GTDB taxonomy): domain Bacteria; phylum Bacteroidota; class Bacteroidia; order Bacteroidales; family Bacteroidaceae; genus Prevotella. The sequence goes on along the minus strand of JAHHQW010000078.1, from coordinate 3,254 downwards.
TGGTAAAACTGCAAAGTCATACATTGACAAAGGACAGCTTATTCCTGATGAACTCATGATAGATATCCTTGCAAGTGTATACGATAAATTCGGAAAAGAACATAAAGGTGTTATTTTCGACGGATTTCCTCGTACAATTCCGCAGGCAGAAGCTTTGAAGAAGATGCTTGCAGAGAGAGGCCACAAGATTGCAGCAATGATTGAACTTGACGTTCCCGAAGATGAACTTATGACACGCCTCATTAAACGTGGAAAAGAAAGCGGCCGTTCTGATGACAATGAAGAAACAATAAAGAAACGTCTCGATGTATATCATAATCAGACAGCTCCTCTGGTAGACTGGTATAAAAAGGAAGGACTCCACAGACATGTAAACGGACTCGGAAGCCTGGAGAGAATTTTTAATGATATCAGTTCTATTATAGATAATGTAGAATAATTTATCAGATAAATATGTAATGCAGGCGGACGATAATAAAATATTGTCTGCCTGTGCTTTTTTATATAGAAACATCAAAAACCATTATTCATTATAAATTATGGCAGAAACCAACTTTGTAGATTACGTTAAGATATGTTGTCGTTCTGGAAAAGGCGGAAGAGGCTCTATGCACCTGCGTCATGTGAAGTATAACTATAACGGAGGTCCTGATGGTGGGGATGGCGGACGCGGCGGTAATATATATCTTCGCGGTAATCGCAATTATTGGACACTGCTCCATCTTAAGTACGATCGTCACATTTTTGCAGAGCATGGTGGTAATGGTGGCAGAGACAAGTGTCATGGTACTGATGGTAAGGATAAATATATAGAAGTCCCTTGTGGCACAGTAGTATATGATGCTGAAACCGGAAAATATATTTGCGACGTTACTTATGATGGTCAGGAAGTCTTGCTGCTGAAGGGCGGACGTGGAGGACTCGGAAATTTTCATTTCCGTACTGCCACAAATCAGGCTCCGCGTTATGCTCAGCCAGGTGAGCCCATGCAGGAAATGACCGTTATAATGGAATTGAAACTTCTTGCCGACGTGGGTCTCGTGGGATTCCCTAATGCAGGTAAGAGTACTTTGCTCTCAGCTCTTTCTACAACTCATCCCAAAATTGCCAATTATCCTTTTACAACTCTTGAGCCTTCTTTGGGTATTGTAGGTTATCGTGATAACAGATCGTTTGTTATGGCTGATATTCCTGGCATTATAGAAGGAGCAAGCGAAGGCAAGGGGTTGGGATTGAGATTTTTACGTCATATAGAGAGAAACTCTTTATTGCTGTTTATGGTTCCGGGAGAAACAGATCATATTAAAAAAGAATATGAAATACTTCTTAATGAGCTTCGTAAGTTTAATCCCGATATGCTTGATAAGCACAGGGTACTTGCTGTGACAAAGAGCGATCTTCTTGATGAAGAACTTAAAACTATGTTGAAAGAAGAACTTCCGGAAGATGTAAAAGTGGTATTTATTTCTTCGGTAACGGGAGAAGGACTGATGGAACTTAAAGATGTACTCTGGAGTGAACTTAATAGTGAAAGTAATAAACTCCAAAGTGCAATTTCGGAAGATACCATTGTTCATAGAGATAAGGATCTTAACAGACTTTCTCAGGAAATGCATGATGAGCAGATGGATGATGAAATAGTATTCATCGATGAAGATGAAATAGAAGACGTAGAAGATTTAGAGGATTATGAATATGACGAAAAATAACAGACCTGTTCTGCATCTTTTTGATGTCGCTCCCGAAGTAATTGCATTTAGTACAACGAGACATGGAGGTGTAAGTACTGGTATGCATGCGGATTTCAATATTAATGTAAGGTGTGGGGATTCTCAAGAAAATATAGAAGCTAATAGAAAACTTTTATGTGATCAGCTGGGTATTGACGACAATCATCTTATAATACCGTGTCATCAGAAACATGATGTAGTGGTAAGACAGATTGCTCCTGAATTTTTTAAGATACCTGAAAATGTGCGTCACATGTTACTTGATGGTATAGATGCAGTAATGACTGATATACCTGGCGTTTTCGTCGGAGTCTCGACAGCAGACTGTATCCCTGTTTTGCTGTATGATAAAAAACATAAAGCCTGTTGCTCTGTTCATGCAGGATGGAAAGGCACTGTAAAGCGTGTTGTTGAAAAAGCTCTGCTTTCTATGTATCTTGCCTATGATACAGAAGCTTCAGATATAAAAGCTGTTATAGGACCAGGTATATCACTTAAAAACTTTGAGGTCGGAGATGAGGTCTACGAAATCTTTGCAGCAAATAATTTTGATATGGACCGTATAAGTCGTCGTTATGAAAAATGGCATATAGACTTATGGGAATGCAACAGATTGCAGCTTATAGGAAGTGGTGTACTTGATGAAAATATTCATGTGGCAGGTATATGTACATATGATAACACGGAAGATTTCTTTTCGGCACGCCGTATGGGTAAAATGTCTGGCAGAATATTGTCTGGCATGATGATTAAATAATAAAGATGAAAGATTTGTCGTTTGTTCTTGTTTTCATGGCATACGTGTCATTTGTCTATGCAGACGTCCATCGTGCATTTGCAGGGCATGCCGATAAGGAAAGTTTAACTATAGCAGATGTCTGGGGAACGTCAAGAGATACTTTAAAAGTGGTTAAGGATACTACTTTTGTCATGAACATGTCAACAAACAACCCTTTTAACGGGAAAAGACATTTCGTTATAAATCTGACAGAGATACCTGATACCTCTTATTGTTATCCTCTTCATAATGCTAAGATAATCAGTGACTATGGAAGTCGTAGAGGTCGTAGTCATACGGGTGTTGATATAAAAACACATCCTAATGATAGTATTCATGCGGTTTTTGATGGAGTTGTCGTCATGTCATGTCCGTATTACGGATATGGTAATTGTATTACTATAAGACATTATAACGGACTTGAAACCCTTTATAGTCATAATTCCAAAAACTTTGTAAGGAAAGGTGATAGCGTCAGGGCTGGTGATGTTATTGCATTGACAGGGCGTACGGGAAGGGCAACTACAGAACACTTGCATTTTGAATGTCGTATAAAGGGATATCATTTTGACCCTAAATGTGTTTTCAATCATTCTACAGAAGAACTAAGACATGGACTGCTTAAGTTTACAGATAAAAGAGGTCGTGTAGAGGTTAAACTTGAAGAAATTGAAAAAGCTGAAAGTCTATAAATAAAAAAAGGAGTACCGCTGTACTCCAACCTTTGTTAACCTTAAATCTAATAC
>JAHHQW010000077.1 GCA_020026195.1 Prevotella sp. | reverse complement strand
TTTTAGAATCGCTAAGCTATATGGCTATCCCCATTGATTATCTACTGAGCCATTATTGGTCCATATATGTTAGTTAGCATATATGCGTTAATTTGCTGACAAATACATAAGAATCTGCATGCAAGTTATAAACGCTTTTGGAAATAAACGTAACAATGAGGATATAATAAAAGAGAGGCTTCGCTATGGGAGCCTCTCTTTTATTTTGTTTCTATTTCCTCTTTCATATCGATGAATTCCTTATTTTCATTATAAAATTCATATTGCAGGAAAGCCATCTTCTGAGAAGGAATGATATGTACTCCAAATCCATACTTCATCTGCCACTTAAGTTTGAGTGATAAGACACCCTGATTAATATATGCAGCTACATAAGGATGAACATGAAGGAAAAGTTTCTTGACGCCAATTTTCTTAACTAGGTAGTTTATTTTTCTCTCCAGCTGGTCAGTGAATAAAACACTGGACCTTATCTTTCCCGTACCAAAACATGTAGGACAAGTCTCTTCTACATTCACATCCATTGCAGGTCGTACACGCTGTCGTGTAATCTGCATCAGACCGAATTTACTCAACGGCAGGATATTATGACGCGCTCTGTCTTTCATCATATTCTTACACATACGCTCGTACAACACCTGTCTGTCCTCAGCAAGATTCATATCTATAAAGTCGACTACGATTATACCTCCCATGTCACGCAGTCTTAACTGCCTTGCTAATTCATCTGCGGCACCTAAGTTCACATCAAGAGCATTTGCCTCCTGTCCGCTCTTCGATCTGGCCCTGTTACCACTGTTTACGTCTACTACATGTAAAGCCTCAGTATGTTCGATTATAAGATAAGCACCATGCTTATAGCTTACAGTCTTTCCAAAACTGGACTTAATCTGTTTTGTTACGTCAAAGTTGTCAAAAATAGGCACATTTCCCGTATAATGTTTCACAATGGACACCTTTTCAGGAGCTATTAGAGAAACGTAATGTTTAACCTCGTTGTAAACATTTACATCGTTTACATAGATGTTTTCATACGAAGGATTAAATAAGTCACGGATAAGCGCCACCGCTCTGCTTGTCTCTTCAAACACAAGTTGCGGACGCTGCTGTGTCTTCTGTACTTTTACGAGTACGTCCTCCCATCGCTTTAGGAGAACTTTAAGTTCATTGTCGAGTTCGGCACCACGCTTTCCTTCTGCAACAGTTCTTACTATAACGCCTACGTTTTTAGGCTTTATACTATAAATAAGCTGTTTTAGTCTGGCACGTTCCTCTCCGCTCTTAATTTTAGACGACACGGAAACCATATCCTGAAACGGTATCAACACAAGGAAACGCCCTGCAAAACTCAATTCTCCAGTAAGGCGAGGTCCTTTTGTAGATATAGGTTCCTTAACAATCTGTACCAGTACTTCCTGACCGGGCTTCAGTGTTGTCTGAATTGTACCGTCCTTAGGAGTATCTGGAAGTCTTGTTGCTTTTGAATAAGGAAAAAGTTTCTTTTTGTCACTCTGTACCTGTCTGAGGTACTTATCATAAGAGTTGAACTGGCTACCTAAGTCAAGATAATGTAAAAATGCGTCGCGTTCGTATCCGACATCTACAAAACATGCATTCAGCCCCGGCATAAGTTTCTTTACCTTAGCCACGTAGATGTTTCCAACAGAGAATGAGGCCGAAGTAGGCTCGTTCTGATACTCTACAAGATTTTTATCTTCCAGCAGAGCAATCGATATCTGTTTCTGTTGGACGTCAATTACAACTTCGCTGGTCATTTTTAATTAAATACTTAACTTTGATTTAATACATTAAAAAAAGGGTATGTCATTTTCTGACACACCCCTCAGTCTCCCAGACTGACGAGTAAGCCCTTCCCCCTTCTTATAAGAGGCAAGGATTTTATTACTTGCTCTTGTGTCTGTTCTTTCTTAATCTTTTCTTACGCTTGTGCGTAGCCATCTTGTGGCGTTTCTTTTTCTTTCCGCTTGGCATAGCTTTTAAACTTTAAATTGTTTATAATGTGTTATTGTTTACTTTATTTTTTTAAGCTCTTAGCTTTCATTTCTTCTGCAAAGCTCTTCGAAGGTTTAAAACCGGGGAAGTTGTGTGCATCAATTATAATTGCAGTGTTCTTAGAAATGTTGCGTGCTGTTTTTGCTTTTCTATGCTTTACAATAAAGCTTCCGAATCCGCGGAGATATACGCTCTCTTCATTGAGCAAGTTCTTTTTTACAACCTCCATAAAAGCCTCAATAGTAATAGTAACGTCTCTTCTGTTAACGCCTGTGCTTTCTGCGATTTCCTTTATAATGTCAGCTTTTGTCATTTTTATTATTTTTTCTTTTAAAACCAAATTCTTCTGAATAGGTGTGCAAATATACATGTTTTTAACGTGATAGAAAAATTTATTGCTGATTTTTTAAGATATTTCAGTCATAATCAGCTAATTTATAGGGGAAACCGATAAAACTCACTTTGCGGAACGCTCAATTAACTTGGAGCAAAAGGCTGTATCTGTAACGTTTAAATTTACAACCTTTGTGAGGTTTTTTCTAAAAATAAATAAAAAAGGGCGAATGAATAACATTCGTCCTTTTATTATAATGTAAGCATTATACTGATGCTTTTTTAATAATCATCTTCTGCTATGTTTCCAGCCTCAAGGTCAAGATCTTCTGATGATTCGTCAAACGTCGTACGATAACTTTCCTCTGTGAGTTTTTCTTCATCAAAGTACTCATCGTCTTCGTTTTCGTCATAACTCTTATAGTCATCTTTTACTTCAACGTCTTCATCATCGTCCTCGTCATCAAAGTCGTCGTCTGAATACTTCTTTACATCTTCGGTCTTCATGACAACCTCTTCTTCCTCAGGCTTTGCCTTTACGAAAATAGCCTCGGTCCATGTTCCCTTTGGAACTTCAAGAACACAATATCCGTCATTCACTTTCTTTTCGTATGTTCCGCCGGGTCTGTGCAGACGGTCTGAAGGAAGAGTCGTCGTGCTAATGTCGAAGCCCTTCTGTATAATGTCCTGAATACTCTGTGAAAGAGATTCCCATCCTCCACCGAAGTTACGCTCAAGAACTTCAACGAGTTTTTCAGCAGATATGTGTGTGATATTCTCGTATGTAAGATCATTGACACGCATTATGGGACGTTTCTTCAGTGCCCACTTAGAACGTGTATTCTCGCTGGTACGAATTTCTCCGATTACATAGCCTCTCTCCTCATATTTCTGGATAACACGCGGATTATCGATTACGACCTCCTCCATATCATATGCTCCCTTGATGACTGTTATATAATGACGTATGTTCTCCGACATATCAGCATCTTTTTCAGCCTGCTTAAGCATGTTTAATATTTCGGTAACATCGGTTTCCCAGACGTTGCTCTTAGTAAGAGTCTTGAGAGTGAGTGATTTTTTCTTATTATCTTTCATAAAACGTCACGTATTTATGTATTCTTTATCTAAAAATTCTCGTATATTTTGTTATCTGCAAAAGTAAATACTTTATGTATTATTCACAAGTTTTTGACAATGTTTTTGTTTATCTGCTATATATTATTTAATTTTGCAATTACTATGACAAAGCCTTTAGCAGAAAGAATGAGACCTGTTAGCCTTGATGATTACATCGGGCAGAAACATCTTGTGGGGAAAGGTGCCGTACTGAGAAATATGATCGAAGCCGGGCGCATTTCTTCATTCATTCTTTGGGGACCTCCCGGCGTAGGCAAAACCACACTGGCGCATATCATTGCAAACGTCATGAACACGCCATTCTATACACTCAGCGCTGTTACCAGCGGAGTGAAAGATGTTCGCGACGTTATAGACAAAGCTGCAAAGAGCAGATTCTTTGACAGTCCAAGCCCTATCCTTTTTATAGACGAGATTCATCGTTTCAGTAAAAGTCAGCAGGACTCCCTTCTGGGAGCCGTGGAGAAAGGCATCGTAACACTGATCGGTGCCACGACCGAGAACCCTTCGTTCGAGGTCATAAGGCCTTTGTTGTCAAGATGCCAGCTTTACACATTAAAGCCTCTTACCAAAGACGACCTTCTTACTCTTGCTAACAGGGCAATCACAGAAGACGTAGAACTTAAGAACAAGAATATTCATCTTGAAGAGACAGATGCACTGCTGAGATACAGTGGCGGAGATGCACGTAAACTTTTGTCTATACTTGAGATTATAATCGAGTCGGATAAATCTGAAGAGATTATCATCAATGATAAGATAGTAAAGGAACGCCTGCAGCAGAATCCCGCAGCATACGACAAAGACGGAGACATGCACTATGATATAGTGTCGGCATTCATTAAGAGTATCCGAGGGAGTGATCCGGATGCAGCAATATACTGGCTTGCAAGGATGATAGAAGGCGGAGAGAAGCCTGAATTCATTGCGCGACGAATAGTAATAAGCGCAGCAGAAGACGTAGGTCTTGCTAATCCGAATGCCCTTCTGCTTGCCAATGCGGCATTCGATGCAGTTTCTAAAGTAGGATGGCCAGAGGCACGTATACCGCTCGCAGAAGCCGTAGTATATCTTGCCGCAAGTCCGAAGAGTAACTCTGCATACATGGCTATAAACGATGCACTCGAACTTGTACGAAAGACTGGGAATCTTCCTGTTCCGCTGCACCTTCGCAATGCTCCCACAGAGCTGATGGCGGAATTAGGATATGCCGACGGTTACAAGTATTCGCACAACTATCCGGGACATTTTGTGGTACAGCAGTATCTTCCCGACGACATAAAGGCTTACAGAATATGGCATCCGCAACGTTCCGCCTCTGAGGATAAGCTATACCAGTGGATGGTGAAATGCTGGGGAGAACGTTACGAAATAAAATAACAACACTGTACTTATAGTACGTTTTAAACTTGAAAGTTATGAAAATTGTAGTATTAGACGGTTATGGTATCAACCCGGGCGATCTTTCATGGGAAGCGCTCGAAGAACTTGGAGAAGTTGAAATATTCGACCGTACATCATCAGAAGATGTAGTCACACGACTTAAAGATGCCGATGTGGCTCTTACCAATAAGGTTATCATCGGAAACGACGAGATGGCTAAGCTGCCTAAGCTTAAATATATCGGCGTGCTTGCCACAGGATATAATGTTGTCGACATCAAGACAGCGCGCGAACGCGGTATAATTGTCACAAACATTCCGGCATACAGCACCGACAGCGTAGTGCAGATGACATTTGCACACATTCTTAACATTACTAACCGTGTAGGTTACTATGCACGTGAGAACAAGGCTGGAAAATGGAGTAACTGCAAAGATTTCTGCTACCGCGATTTCCCAATGTTCGAACTCTCAGGTAAGACTCTCGGCATAATGGGACTTGGAAGCATCGGAATGCGTGTTGCTATAGCTGCAAGAGGTATCGGCATGAATGTTTATGCTACCACAAGTAAAAATGCCACAGAACTTCCAGAAGGTATTCTTAAGACAACATTCGAAGGTCTTTTAGGAACAAGCGACATCATTACTCTCCACTGCCCTCTCTGCGAAGACACTAAGGAGATTATCAACAAAGAGTCTATAAAGAAGATGAAGCGCGGTGCCATTATAATAAATACTGGTCGTGGCGGACTTGTAAACGAACAGGATGTAGCTGACGCACTTAAGAGCGGACAGCTTGCTGCATATGGTGCCGACGTGATGTGTCAGGAACCTCCTAAAGCAGACAATCCTCTGCTTACAGCCCCAAATTCGTTCATAACTCCGCACATAGCATGGGCAACGACCGAAGCAAGAACACGCCTCATCAACATCGCCGTTGGAAACATCAAGGCTTTTGCCGAAGGCCAGCCTGTTAATGTAGTAAACAAATAACTAACAATAAGAAAATATGACTGAACAAAACCCGGAGGCATACGCCACCCTTCTGTATGTCATTGAGATGATAGGTACATTTGCCTTTGCCATCTCAGGAATACGTATGGCAGCTGCCAAGAATTATGACTGGTTCGGCGCATTCTGCTGCGGATTTGCCGTTGCTGTAGGCGGAGGAACAATGCGAGATGTTATGTTAGGAACCACTCCGTTCTGGATGACAACACCCGACTATATTATATGTAACTTCATAGCTCTTCTTGTAGTTGCGATGTTCTTTGGTTTCATAAACCGTATTTACAACACGTGGCTGCACATATTCGATACTCTCGGACTTGCACTGTTTACAATTGCAGGAATGCAGAAAAGTATGGAATTCGACCAACCTTTCTGGGTTGCCATAATAATGGGTGCCATCACAGGAGCCGGAGGAGGTGTCATACGTGACGTACTTCTTAACGACATTCCACTTATCTTCCGCAAGGAAATTTATGCCATGGCAGCCGTAATAGGTGGTTCGGCATATTATCTTATGCGATTCTTTGGTGTCGAGGTTCATGTAGCATCTGTCCTCACTTTCTTTGCAGTAATGATTATACGCCTCGCAGCGGTTAAATATCACATTTCACTGCCTGTATTAAAAGAGAAACAATAAAAATAATGCGTTTTTGCAAAAAAACTACGAAAAAGTTTTGTAGTATCGCAAAAACGCATTACCTTTGCACTCGCTATTAAGAAATAGAGGTTGCGTAGCTCAACTGAATAGAGCACTTGACTACGGATCAAGAGGTTTAGGGTTTGAATCCCTACGCAATCACAATCAAGTCGGACTTTCTCAAGTTCGACTTTTTTGTTTTAATATATTACTTATCCCTATCACACTTATTCTGAATGTATACATACCTTTTTAATGGCTCAGTAGATAATCAATGGGGATAGCCATATAGCTTAGCGATTCTA
>JAHHQW010000076.1 GCA_020026195.1 Prevotella sp. | reverse complement strand
ACTGTGCTTGAAGAATATCTCGCAAAAATGGGCTTTTTAAGGGACGACTACATATTGTTTGCAGCCACCCTTGCAGGGCGCGAAGTAAGCATAACTTTAGAACCGGCAGGGATTGACGAGAGTAAATAGTTAATGAGGCGTCGGCCTAAATGGCGTCCTCTGTAATTACTGTCTATTGTAACATCCTCTATCCAGTATTTAGTACCTGAGGGCATGTCGCAGCGACATAATGTAGCCATTCCAACCATTACATCATTATACTTTACGATAAAGATTTTATTCGAATCACTTCTTATTATCTTGTTAAGGTACTCGTCAGAAGGGATTTCTGCTGTGGAACTCAACTGTCTTATAAGATTACGGATAGTTTCACCTTCAGAACTTTCGATAGAATTAAGACAGCAGAATCTCACGTCTGGAAATTCATATCCGAGACAGAAATTATCCAGTCGTCCGTCCATCAGTTCTTTCAGAGACGCAATACATTTGTTACCAGTACAATGACCAGTATAAAACATAGTGTTAGGATAATCACATCTTAATGTATTGGCGATACGTTTCAGACTTTCATCATTCTCATAATCATCTAAAAGATGAAAACCACCTATGACATAAGCTGGAACTGAACCTGCCGCCTTAAGAATATTCAGAATGCCATGATGCGCACAGCCCGTAAATAATACATCACCAACGCGGATGGCAGTTTCGTGACAGAAATCATCACGCATCAGTTCGCCGTTATCATCGTTGCGGTACAGATTACAGTTACCCTCAGGCATGGCTTCGGCATAAGGAATATCTGCTAATAAATTTATCTCATCGTCAATCACGAAGTTATTATCAGCAGGAATAATTCTGTCCTTTAGCGAAGAAAAATCATATTCGGTAGTAATGCTGTGTACATGATTGCGCTTAGACACATAATGACCGCCTATTATTTTAGACGACATGATTATTCTTGCCTCTTTGTTAATCTCTACAAAATATGGAAGACCACCTATATGGTCGGAATGACCGTGAGAGATGAACACATAATCCACTTTCGATAAGTCGATGCCTTGTTTTTCGGCATTCCTTATAAACAGATCAGAAGCACCGGTGTCTAACAATACACGATGTCTGTCAGTCTCGACATATACCGACAGTCCGTGTTCCGTAGACAAGTCATCACGACACGAACGATTATCAGCAAGAATAACAATCTTCATTATTCCAAATTCTCAATTGTAACACCATCAAACTGAGATAACATCTCAAGAATGATGTCACGTTTCCTGTTCTTCTTAATTCTAAGTTCCATCTTCACCTCATAGACAGCCTGACTGTCATCCTCTTTCGAAGTCATGTAGTATGATACCACCTCCATCTTACGTTCACGAAGAGTAGAGATTACCTGTGATATATTATCCTTAGATGTAGAAGAAAACATTACAAATACATTCTTAACTCCAAAACGATTCATAAACATGTTCATGGCCTCGAGACAGAACAGCACGAACAGGGTAGAGCTGGCAGCAATAAGATACAGTCCGCTACCGCACGCCATACCGATGGCAGCAGTAACCCACAGACCCGCAGCGGTAGTAAGTCCCTTTACAACATGTTTCTGAAAGATGATAGTACCGGCACCGATAAAACCAATACCCGATACCACCTGCGAGGCGATACGAGAAGGATCAAGACGTACGTCAGTACTTCCAGGACAGTCGTTATAGAAAGCAAATACCTCCTTGAAACCATATTGTGACAGAACCATGAAAAGAGCACTGCCTAAAGCCACGAGGAAATGAGTGCGGAATCCCGCCTCCTTAGCACGGTATTCACGTTCCAGTCCGATAAGTCCGCCCAGCAGACCCGCAGTAAGAATACGTATAATTAACTGTGTAGTCATATTTATTTTTCAATTTGGATGTAAAAGTAAAGAAAAATTCTCTCATTTCCAAAAATAAAGGCTTTAAGTTTTAAGTTCCGGTCAGTACACTGTCAGCCACAAACCGTAATATTTTAAACCATAGTCACAACCTCGTCTGTTCATATTAATATCATATATCACGGTCTGAAACCACAAACCTTAAATTAAGAAATAATAAAAAAATTAACAAATAACATTAGAGTCCTATAAGTAATAAAGCCCGAAAAGGGTAGGAAACACCAGCAACAATCAATAAAAAACATTAAATATCATATTATACCCATAAAAAAACAGTTAAAATTTTGCAGTATTCCATTATTGTATCTAATTTTGTTGCAGTTTGAAGTGAAAAGAAAAATAGAAATTGAATAAGTTAAGACTATATCTCACCATACTTCTGACATTCTTCATAACCATGTCAGAAGTTGAAGGAAGCATAGACGCCAGCGCCTTTGTTGCCGAAGGGGGATGTATGTTCACAGCCGATGTCGAATCCATTTTCCAGGATGACAATTCGGATACTTCAATGTTTACTGCCGATGAAGGCAATATATTTACCACTTACAACTTTACAAATGCCAAGCGTCATGTGCGCACCAATCTGCGCCGTAAACTGCATAACAATGGTTGCGACGGTATAACAGGCAATTTCTATTCGTATAACTACTACATATTACATGGTGTATATTTCCCGAAGGACACCTCTTCTCCGGGAGAAGAAGACAAAGACTATGTAGTACTTCTTCGAAAACTGATAATTTGATATCGTTTATTAATGTATCATTGCAATAAGTAATGATACGCCCCGTCATACTCTTTTTTAATAAATGCTGATTCAGTATAATATGCTGATGCAGCGCATTTTAAACGTACCTGTACGCTATATGCGTGCCAGTACATAAACTAAACATATAACAAAATGAACGATATAATCATAAAGGCACGTACCAGATACGACCTTCTTTTTACATTAGCAATAATACTTATAGGCATAATTACATGCATAGTATCAACATCAGGAGCAATAACCGTCATGGGCTTTACCTTTATCTTTGCCGGAGCAGCATGCTGGTTCATCCTTAAGAGCGGATTCAGAGACACAGCCACTGCAAAGATAATGAAGAAGACAGAAGTCTATTATGCCGTAGACCATAAGAAACGCGTTATCGAGGCGGTGCTGAACAATCCCGCCGACCTGGCAGACATACCGCAATGCGCCATGAATTCAATAAAGCTCAACGTATATTATAACGATGAAGATACATATCTGCAGATGTTCGAATATATACCTTGTAATTACAAGCCGTGTACAAAGCTCGTAAAATACAAGAAGAGCGATATTAGTAACTTAATACATTAATATGACCCTTATACTCGTATATTTCTTCAGTGCCCTGTCACTGTCATTCTTGTGCTCCATCCTCGAGGCGGTGCTGCTTACTACGACAATCTCGTACATAACATCGCTTGAGAAACAAGGAAATAAGACGGCTGTGATGTTACGTAAACTAAAGACTAACATCGACCGTCCCGTAGGAGCCATACTTTCGTTAAATACCATAGCACATACATTAGGATCGGCAGGTGTCGGTGCAGAAACTGTAAGACTGTTAGGTGAAGAATATTTCGGAATAGTATCAGCAGTACTGACTCTTCTTATTCTCATCTTCTCCGAGATAATTCCAAAGACAATCGGAGCTTCTTATTGGCGCCAGCTAGCCTTACCTTCGGCACGCATCATTCATGTAATGATTATTGTGTCGTATCCTCTGGTTCTGATGTCAGAATTCATCACTAAGGTATTTACACCCAAGCATCCGCAGCCGTCAGTAGACAAGGAAGAGGTGTCGGCAATGGTCGACGTGGGTACGACAGAAGGAATATTCGACGAAAAGGAAAGCAAGATAATAAAGAGCTGTATCCACCTTTCATCGGTTAAGGCAAAGGAGATTATGACTCCTGCGATAGTATGCGAGACAATGCGTGAGAATGAGGATATTCATGATCTTCTCAACAAACACGAACTTAATTTCTCGCGAATTCCCGTGTTCAACCAGAGCAACGAGATAGTAGTGGGATACGTTCTGAAGGACAATATTCTGAAAGAACTTGTAGATTCAGATTCTAAGGAAGACGTAAGACTCTCAACATTTGTACGTCCGGTACTTACATTCGCAGAGGATGTGTCGGCATACGATATTTGGGAGAAGATGCTTCAGAAACGTGAACATATCTCAGTCATTACCGACGATTACTCGGGATTCCGCGGTATAGTCACCATGGAAGACATTATCGAAGCCATGACAGGCATCGAGATAGTGGACGAGGAAGACAAGGTGGAGGACATGCAGAAGCTGGCAATAGAGAAAAGTAATAATCTAAGAAAGCAGTTTAATAACGATAAGCTCTAATGCGTTAGAGCGCAAATGGGGGTTAGTTTTCCCGTATATACATTCACCCCCTTATTCATACCTGGAGTAAGTATTACCTACGATTTTTTAAAAAATACTTACTTTTAGGTATGATTTGTTTTATGCAGAATCGTGTATTATCTATATCTTTGCGGCATGAAAGAAAATGCAAATTTAGTAACATGCACCTATCCGGTCATCGGTATGGGATGCAGTATGTGTGTAAAACGTGTGGATAAGGCTCTGCGCGAAGTTGAAGGTGTAGAAAATGTTGATGTAAGTCTTGAAAAACTGAATGCTAAGATAACTTACAACCCAGAACAATGCTCTGCCGAGTTGTTGCAGCAGGCTGTTCAGGATGCCGGCTACGACATGTGGCTTGAATAAATTTTATATATCTTTATCACGGCAGACGGTCTCCGTGTACTGACAGACAAATGGTTCTTTCGCATACATGTACGGGATTAGCGACAGAACAAATACCTATTTTTGGGTAGATATAAATTATTGCATATCGTATATAATATATACCTTTGCAATATGGAAAATTCAAAGAATAAAAATATAAGAAGTTCTTTCCCGGTACACGGAATGAAATGCCCCAAATGTGTGGCACACGTAGAAGATGCACTCAGGGCATTACAAGGTGTCTCAGAGTACACGGTAAGTTTAGAGAAAGCCCGCGTCACGGTGGTATATGACTCGTCAGTATGTACCTTAGAAAAGATATATAAAGCAGTAACCGATGCAGGATACGAGATTCCTGCCACATCTGACTATGTAACACAGTCCCTTACGGTAAAGGGCATGATGTGTATGAAATGCGTTGCGCACGTCGACGAGGCAGTAAAGGCACTGCCTGGAGTAGTCGCGGTGACCGTAACCCTTGCCGAAGAATCTGTAACAGTAACTTATGATAAGTCGGAATGTTCTTCCGACCAGATAACCTGTGCAATAAAAGATGCCGGTTATCAGGTAGTTTTAGCAGAAACGTCAGTTTCCGATACTGTAACAAAGACACTCCCCGTAAAAGGAATGATGTGTAAGAACTGCGTTGCCCATGTAGAAAAGGCTGTACGCGGTGTGGAAGGTGTAACTCAGCTGGAGGTTAGTCTTAAGGGCGCATGCATCACGGTAACCTACGATACGTCGTTATGTACTGAAGACAAAATCCGACAGGCAGTTACCGATGCAGGTTATCAGATGCCTGTTCAGAAAGAGACATCTCCTTCTCAGAAAAAAGAATGTCATGATGCCTGCTGTAATACAGAACACAAAGACACAAACGTTACCTGTACTCTTCCTGTCACAGGAATGCACTGCGCTGCATGTTCAGCACGCGTAGACAAAACATTACATTCTATAGAAGGGGTTGTTGATGCATCGGTAAATCTTTTAGCATCAAATGCCAAAATAACTTACGACTCACAGCGCTGTTCTGTAGAAAAGATACAGAAGGCTGTACGTGATGCCGGTTACGATATTGTTACAGGTAACACACAGTCTGCAAGTACAGCCTCACGCAGTTCAGATGGTAACGTAACCTGTAATCTTCCTGTCATCGGAATGAGCTGTGCTGCATGTGCGGCACGAGTAAACAAAGCCCTCAATTCAGCAAAGGGTGTGACTGAGGCATCTGTCAATTTTGCTGCATCGACAGCCCTCATAACATATAATCCTTCAGAATGTACTGTAGAAAACATTCAGAAAGCAGTACGCGATGCCGGTTATGATCTCCTTACGGAAGATAAGGAACAGGCAAAGGCCAGGGCAGAGCAGATACGCAAAGACCATTACGACCATCTCCGTCGTTCTTGTATCGGAGCATGGGCACTCTCAATACCCATTATGATTGCCAGCATGTTCTATGCCGACAATACAGCCGTTCAGTATGGCGTATGGATAGCATCCACAATTTCGGTGTTCGCTTTCGGACGAGATTTCTTTGTGAATGCATGGAAACAGCTCTTGCACTTTTCGTTTAACATGGATACACTTGTTGCGAACAGTACCGGTATAGCATACCTTTTTAGTGTGTTCAATCTCCTTTTCCCTGAATTCTGGGAGTCAAAGGGAATTGAACCACATCTCTATTTTGAAACATCCAGCGGACTTATAGCATTTATCCTCTTAGGTCGCACATTGGAGGAACGTGCTAAACGTCGTACGTCAGCATCTATCGAACACCTCATCGGTCTCCGTCCCAAGCGCGTTACTGTAATTCGTGATGGCGAAGAGAAGAAGATACCTATTTCATTGGTACAGAAGGGAGATATAATCCTCGTACATAATGGAGAACGTGTGGCAGTAGACGGAACAATAGCAGAAGGACAGACTTATATTGACGAGAGTATGCTCAGTGGCGAGCCTATTCCGGTGTTCAAGAAAGTAGGTTCAGAAGTGTTCTCAGGAACGATGAATACTGATGCAGCCTTTAAGTTACGTGCCGAGAAAGTAGGCGACGATACCGTACTGGCGCAGATAATAAGGATGGTGGAAGAAGCTCAGGGCAGTCGTGCACCGATACAGAATGTCGTGGATAAAATTGCCGGAATATTCGTACCCGCCATACTGATAATATCAGTGCTCACATTCTGCGCATGGTACTTCTTTGCACCTACAGAAGGATTCTCGCACGGACTTCTTACCATGATGACGGTGCTCGTAATAGCTTGTCCGTGTGCCCTGGGTCTTGCGACTCCGACAGCCATAATGGTAGGTATAGGTCGTGGAGCAGATGCCGGAGTACTTATAAAAGATGCAGAAAGTCTTCAGACGGCACGTAATATAGATACAGTTGTTCTCGATAAGACAGGCACCCTCACCGAAGGTCATCCTGAGGTAGTGGGAACTCTCTGGGACAATGATGACGATAAGCGTGAAGCTGTTCTCTCAGCTCTTGAACATCAGTCTGAACATCCTCTTGCACAGGCTGTGGTACGTACATTAGAAGGAGTTAAACCAGCAGAGATTGATGATGTAAAGAACATTCCCGGAGTAGGAGTGAGTGCGTCATCTGGTGGTACGCATTATTCTGTGGGTAGTGAAAAACATCTCATAGAATCAGGAATCAATATCTCAGATAAGTTACGCAGACAGGCTGATGCATGGCTTGGCGAGTCTAACACACTCGTATGGTTTGCCGATGATAAGAAAGCTCTTGCCGTAGTGGCACTTAACGATACACTCAAGGAGACATCTGCCGAGGCAGTGGCAAGATTACACTCCATGGGCATTGATGTATGTCTTCTTACCGGTGACAATCAGCGTTCTGCCGAGGTCGTGGCAGAAAAGGTTGGAATAACTAACGTAAAAGCGGGTGTACTGCCGCAGGATAAGGCAGAGTTCATCAAGCAGTTACGTAGTCAGGGTAAGTGTGTAGCCATGGTAGGCGACGGAATAAACGACAGCGCAGCTCTTGCCAATGCAGACTTAAGTATTGCAATGGGACACGGCAGCGATGTAGCTATAGATGCTTCCGGAGTAACCATCCTCTCATCCGATCTTATGAAGATTTCAGAGATGATACGTCTGTCACATGCTACAATGCGCATTCTGCACCAGAACCTGTTCTGGGCACTTATCTATAACACCGTATGTATTCCAATTGCAGCCGGTGTACTTTATCCATTCTTCGGAATACTACTGCATCCTATGATTGGCGGAGCAGCAATGGCGTTCAGCAGTGTCAGCGTAGTAACAAACAGTCTGCGTCTGGCACGTACCAGACTGCATTAACATACGCGTTCTTTAGCTTTTGTAGAAATGAGAGTGTTCGGCTTATTCAACATAAATAATATACATATTTTTGTAGTCATCAATACTTCGGTAAATTTTTACCGATAAATTAAAATAAAACATAGAATCGGC
>JAHHQW010000075.1 GCA_020026195.1 Prevotella sp. | reverse complement strand
ACCACCGAAGTCGAAAGACAGCAGATTTACAGTCTGCCCCATTTGGCCACTCTGGAAACTACCCGTTCGTGCTTTACAAGCACTAAAAAATTGCAGCTACACCTATTTTATAATATACATCAGTATCACAGATGTAGCTGCAGATATTTAACATTCCTCTGAACGAGGAAATAGTTTAATTAACGTCCTCTTAATTTTTCTTTATATTTAGTCAATTGCACTTTCATTGAATCAACGCACAAGTCTACTGATTCTTCAAATGTACCACTCGTTTTCTCAACGTGTAGAACCTGGTTTGGAACGCTAACGTTTAGACTTACTTCCTTATTCATTGAAGTTGCGGGCTTGACTACTTTTAATAGCACCTCTACTTTCTTTATGTCTTCAAATGATTTTAATAACTTTTCGGCCTTTTTATTGATAAACGCCTCTAACTGTTCGGTAGCGTCGAAATGAACCGACTGAATCTTAACTTCCATAGTTACCTCCATTTTTAAGGTTAAGCCCTGGGATGGGCTGATGAATAAATCTTCTTTAACTGTTCAAATGTTGTATGGGTGTATATCTCTGTTGTTTCCAAACTTTGATGCCCAAGCAACTTTTTCAAACTTTCAATCTCTGCATCATGATTGAGCATTGCCGTAGCAAACGAATGTCTTAGTACGTGAGGCGTACATTTTTTTAATGTACAGACTTTTCTCAAGTTCTTTTTAACGATGTATCTCACTTTATCGGATGTCAGCCTGTTTGCATCTTTGTCGATGAAAAAAGCTGTCGATGCAGATGAGATGGTTTCGTTTCTCTTCTCAACGTATTGTTGCAAGACGCAACTCATTTCTTTTCCGAATGGGATTATTCTTTCTTTATTCCTCTTACCGAGGACTTTTATCTGACTGGTCGAAAAATCGACATTTTCATTACTAAGACCTGTCAGTTCAGATAATCTCATACCTGTGGAATAAAACGTAATGATGATAGTACGTTCGAGTACATCACTGTACGAGTCGCTCCACATTTCCTCATCAAGCAACCTGTCCATCTCGCGCTCTTTAACGAACTGAGGCAGAGGTTTTTCTTTCTTCGGACCTGTTATTCCGCGTGCAGGATCTTTTGTCACCAAATTATGCGATAACGCAAATTTATAGAATGATCTGAGGGCACATAAACGTCGATTTACTGAAACGGCGTTATTTCCCTTGTCCATCATTTCGACCATCCAGCCCCGGATAACATCGGAATCGATATTTTCCCAAGACATTCCGCAGTCAAGGCTCTTGAAATACTTCTCAAATTCTGCAAGATCTTCGCCATAAGCTTTTATCGTCAGCTTCGAGTTATTGCGTTCAACACGCATATATTCCAAAAAGCTCTTCACATCCATCGTCGTCTCAACTTCTTTGGATACGAATATACGGAAATTTATTCAAACTACCAAACTTTCACTGAAAATTTTTATTCCTCAGTGTTTCTCAATTTCTGGACATAAATAGCGTGCTGCATCTTAAGTCTCTTGAGGACAGAAGGTTTGTCAAACTGCTGACGCTTGCGCAATTCCTTGATAACCCCTGTTCTTTCGAACTTTCTCTTGAACTTCTTCAAAGATCTTTCGATGTTTTCGCCATCTTTTACCGGTACAATAATCATTGTCTTTTAAATTTTTATTAAATAATTAGTACTTTGCTGTATTTTCAGCGGTGCAAAATTACATTATATTTGTCAAACTAACAAGTTTTAATATAGATTTCTCGTTTTTACAAGCACAATCTACACTTATTTACGATTTTATCTCCCTTTTAGACTTAAATTGCAGCTGTTTCGATGCGCAGCCACTCTTTTTCGTCTTCATTCAAATGAGGAGCAAGGACATCATAAACTCGTTTCTGATAATCGTTAAGCCATTCTATTTCTTCTTTCGACAGAAGTTCCTTAACTATCGGACGAGTATCTATAGGACATAGTGTCAGCGACTCGAATGATAAGAATTTGCCAAATTCATTTGTATATTTATGTGTTATAAGCAGGGTATTTTCTATTCTGACTCCGAATTTATCCTGCAAATATATACCGGGCTCATCCGTAACCGTCATTCCTTCAAGCAGCGGAGCCGGCTTCCACTCCATTCTTATCTGGTGCGAACCTTCATGAACATTTAGATAAGAGCCTACTCCATGACCTGTGCCGTGCATGAAACTGTACCCTGCCCTCCACATATCTTCACGGGCAAGAATGTCAAGCTGTGTTCCAGACGCTCCTTCGGGGAATACACATCTTTCAATCTTGATGTGTCCCTTCAGTACAAGTGTATAAACTTTCTTTTCTTCATCTGTAAGTTCGCCAAGAGGTATCGTTCTGGTGATGTCCGTCGTACCATCTACATACTGTCCGCCAGAATCAAGCAGAAGGAAACCTTTAGGCTCAAGTTTCTTGTCTGTTGTTTCATCTGCCTCATAATGTACTATGGCTCCGTTTTCTGCATATCCGGCTATGGTATCGAATGATATTCCTTTAAACAAAGGCTGCTCTGCTCTCAGATTATACAGCTTTTCAGTAACGCTCAGCTCTGTCTGTCCGCCTTGCTTTACAGCCGGCTTAATCCACTTCAGGAACTTAACCATTGCTATACCGTCTTTCAGCATTGCATTTCTAAAGCCTGCGATTTCTACATTGTTTTTAACGACCTTCATATATTTAACCGGAGATGGTGCAGAAATAACACTGCACTTTACCTTGTTATATAAAGTATAGTTAACCTCATCCGGATCCAACAATATATTATAGTCTGGATATTTTTCCAATCCTTTGCCGATGGATTCATATTCATACACAGATACACCCTCCTGCTGCAGATACTTTTCAGTCTCGGATGTTAGTTTTACCTTATTTATATATAAAGAGACATCTTTACTGCTGATAAGGAGATATGCCACAAACACAGGATTACAATGTACGTCATTGCCACGCATATTAAGTATCCATGCTATATCATCCAATGCCGTTATTAATATTCCGTCAGCATGTTTTTCGGCAAGTTTATTTCTTACGGCAGCAACTTTGTCTCGGCAAGAGATTCCGGCATACTCAAGCGGCTGAATAAAGATTTTATCCTCAGAAACGGCAGGACGATCGGTCCATATTTCTTTCAGAGGATCAAAATTTGTTCTTAAAGTGATACCGCCTTCAGCACGTAGTTCAAGTTTAATCTGTTCCACTTCATTGCGCGACATCACCATTCCGTCAATGCCTACCTGAGGACTCTTTGAGGAAGCCAGTACACGACCGAGCCACTCTGTAATTGTAGGAGTACCAGGCATCTTGAGCTTCATCAGTTTAAAATCAGTACCTGCCAGCTGTTCTTCTGCTGCGATGAAATATCTTGAATCTGTCCACAGGGCAGCCTCATTCAGCGTTACCACGGCAGTGCCCGCAGAACCATTAAAACCCGAAATCCATTTTCTCGATTCCCAATGCTCAGGGATATATTCTCCATTATGCGGATCTGTACTTGGGAAGATGAAAGCATCAAGACTTTCTCTTCTCATGACATCTCTTAAAGCCGATATTCTTTCATTAATTGTATTCTTCATAACTTAGTTTGCTATATCAACTTTACAAAGGTAACATAAATGTCATGTAACAACAAATTTATGTACCATATATTATGATATACACTTTTTTTTAGTATCTTTGCAACACAAAGGATTAATATTCATAACAACTTAAACATATATAATTATGGAATTTTTAACAAACGAGAAATTAGTTATTATCGGTGCAGCCGGTATGATTGGTTCTAACATGGCTCAGACAGCAGCTATGCTTCACCTTACTCCCAACATCTGCCTTTATGATGTATACGAACCCGGTCTTGAGGGTGTTACAGAAGAAATGCGCCACTGTGGTTTCGAAGGCGTTAACTTCACATTCACAACAGACGTTAAGGAAGCTCTTACAGGTGCTAAGTACATCATCTCTTCAGGTGGTGCTCCTCGTAAGCAGGGTATGACACGTGAAGACCTTCTTAAGGGTAACGCAGGTGTTGCTGAGCAGCTCGGTAAGGACATCAAGTCATACTGCCCCGATGTAAAGCACGTTGTTATCATCTTCAACCCTGCTGACATTACTGGTCTCGTAACACTTATCTGGTCTGGTCTGAAGCCTTCACAGGTTTCTACACTTGCTGCTCTTGACTCTATCCGTCTGCAGAGCGAACTCGCTAAGCACTTCGGCGTAGCACAGAGCGAAGTTACAGGCTGCCGCACATACGGTGGTCACGGTGAGGCTATGGCTGTGTTTGCTTCTACAGCTAAGGTTAACGGAACACCTCTGCTCGACCTTATCGGTACAGACAAGCTCACAAACGAACAGTGGGAAGAAATCAAACAGCGCACAATCAAGGGTGGTGCTAACATCATCAACCTCCGTGGCCGTTCTTCATTCCAGAGCCCCGCTTACGTATCAGTTCGTATGATCGAAGCTGCTATGGGTGGTACTCCTTTCACATGGCCTGCAGGTCGTTACGTATCATTCGAAGGCATCAGCCACATCATGATGGCTATGGAAGTTACTATTTCTAAGAATGGTTCTGCTTACGAAGAAGTAATCGGTACAGCTGAAGAAATGGAAGCTTTGAAGAAGAGCTACGAGCACCTCGTTAAGATGCGTCAGGAAGTTATCGAGCTCGGTGTTGTTCCTCCAGTTGAGAAGTGGAGCGAAATCAACCCCAACTTGAAGTAATTTGTCTGACAACAGATAATACAAGAGGGAATGTACTTTGATGCATTCCCTCTTTTTTAATTTCTACACTACTATTAAAAATGAAGATATTATTTAGATTAGCATTTATATTTGCATCTGCCTTATTATTCTGTTCTTTCCAGACAATGGATAATGACGGCGGAAACATCAGGTTAGCATGGGGCACGTTCAATATTCGTTATGACAATCCTGATGACGGACTAAACAACTGGAAATACAGAAAAGACTCTGTGGCTCGTTATATTCTAAATAAAGACTTCGACGTAATTGGTTTGCAGGAGGTCCTGCACAATCAGCTAACCGATTTAAAAGAAAGACTGCCTCAATATACGGCAGTTGGTGTTGGTCGCGAAGACGGCATGACAAAGGGTGAATATGCTCCCATATTCTTCCGTTCCGATAAATTCACGCTTCTTGACAGTAACACCATCTGGCTTTCCCAGTATCCTGACAGCGCGGGGTTCATAGGATGGGACGGTGCCTGCACACGTATTGCCACATGGGTCAAACTCAAAGACAACACGACAGGTAAGATATTCATGGCTGTCAATACTCATTTCGACCATGTAGGTGTAGAGGCTCGTAAAAACAGTGCTTTACTGATAATTGAGAAGATAAAGGAGATTGTTGGCGACAAACCGGCAATTCTTACAGGTGATTTCAATGTCAATGACAGGTCGGAGGCTTATAGCACAATAACCGGCAACAGATTTGTATTATGCGATGCATATAAGATATGCAGCAATAGCAAAGGTCCTGAGTATACATTCCACAATTTTGGCAGAATCCCTATTGAGAAACGTGAAAAGATTGATTTCATCTTCGTAACTCCAAACATCAGAGTTATTGAAACAGAAATTTATCAGAACCCAGAAACAAAAACAGGTTTCCTGAGCGACCATAATCCTCACACTGCAATTGTAGAATTTTAATACAGGTGTCTTTCGGAGACAATATACGTGTGCCAGGTGGCAAAGTAACGTAGAATCACTGTTTTGCCACAAACAATCATCATGTTTTTATGCCAGGGAAATTATTCTTTTTCCTATATGACTTAAAATAAGATTCATCTCTGGCATAAAAAATTGACTCTTTACCATTAAAAATATCATCATCGCCGGCAGCAGCTGAGAATGAAGGAACTTGTTTCCTTAATTCTCTATTTGATGTAGTTTTATCTTTATAAGATATATCTCTATCTTTATACGACACCGACTTATCCTGATTATCAGTCTTTTGAATATGCTCTTTTTTAAAACTTTTCGGAATCTTTTCCGAATCTTTTTTTAAAGTCCCAGTACTTTTTTCTGTACATTCTGATAATTCCGTCTTATCTTCTTTTCTGTCAGGCATACTGACCTTGGTGTTCTTTCTACTGTGCTTCCTGCACCATCCAAGATAAACGTTTCCATTAGCTGCTATATCTTCAGCCTCTGACTTTCCTACATACACCGGCATACGGTAATACTTTCGCAGACGTGGTGAATAAAACAGTCCGTGTTCATGGTCTGGCACAAACACTCCGCACTCATCTACAACCTTTATTACAGAACGCACCTGCATATGAAGATAACGTGCCACCATGTCGAGATTTTTGTACAGTCCTATCCTGCCCTTGCGATGAACCAGATGTTCAAGCACCACAACGACTACGGCAAAGCCTTTGCTTTTAAACTTTGCCATTGCATATTTTACTTCTGGCAGACTTAAAAAATGTTCATCTACGACAATCTGCGGACGATTATTATTAAAGAAACTCATAATAATTTATTTATCGGTCTTTTACAAACACGTTACTATACGGCATGTACCGACCACGAGAACACAATGTGTCTCAAGACGATACACAGCACATACATCTAAAATAAGTGTCGGATTTCCTTATGGGTAAAAAACAAGACACTAAATAAATTCAACGATTGTTATTCCTCCTTCCCCAGAGCCCTTACACTCTGAATACAAAAGTAAGAAAAACAATTTATAAAAGCAAATCTCAGACGATTAAAAAACAGAGAACAGATTTTATTTGAGAACAACAGAAATCTTTTATCAGCATAAAAGTTTGTCTGCTACATTGTAAAATATTTTTCTATACATATAAAACTACATGTTTTGTAGGTACACCAACAAACTTTCGTCATTACGTTTACAAACTTTCGTAGTGACACTAATAGACTTTTGTAATGACGTTTATAAAAAATAAAAGGCAGACACCATTAGATGTCTGCCTTAAAATATATCAAAGATTTTAGAATTACTTTCTAACGATCTTCTTGTAACCATATGTGGCTGCCTTACCAAGTTCTTCCTCGATACGGATGAGCTGGTTGTACTTAGCCATACGGTCTGTACGACTCATACTACCTGTCTTAATCTGACCTGCGTTTGTAGCAACAGCGATGTCAGCGATTGTAGTATCTTCTGTTTCACCTGAACGATGAGAAACAACAGCTGTGTAACCATGACGGTGAGCCATTTCGATAGCTTCGAGAGTTTCTGTAAGTGTACCGATCTGGTTAACCTTGATCAGGATAGAGTTAGCGCAACCCATTTCGATACCCTTCTTCAGGAAGTCTACGTTTGTTACATAGAGGTCGTCACCAACGAGCTGGCACTTAGAACCGAGGGCATCGTTAAGTTTAACCCATCCTTCCCAGTCAGCCTCTGACAGACCGTCTTCGATAGAGTCGATAGGATATTTCTGAATCAGAGAATCGAGGTAAGCGATCTGCTCCTCAACAGAGAGCTTCTTACCGTTCTTCTCCTTGGGAGTACCGTTGTTGAGCTGACGATAGTCATAGAAGAACTTACCGTTTTCTTCAACAGCGAATTCGCTGGCAGCACAGTCCATAGCGATTGTGATGTCCTTACCAGGAACATAACCAGCAGCCTTGATAGCCTCAACGATGCAGTCGAGAGCATCTTCAATGCTTTCCAGAGCAGGAGCGAAACCACCTTCGTCACCTACTGCTGTGCTAAGGCCACGACCCTTAAGAACCTTCTTAAGATTGTGGAATACTTCAGCACCCATACGAACAGCTTCCTTAACGCAGCAAGCTGATACGGGACGAATCATAAATTCCTGGAATGCGATAGGAGCGTCGCTGTGTGCACCACCGTTGATGATGTTCATCATAGGAACGGGGAGAACATGAGCGTTAGCACCACCGATATATCTGTAAAGAGGCATGCCGAGGTATTCTGATGCTGCACGTGCTGCTGCAAGTGAAACACCGAGGATAGCGTTAGCACCAAGCTTTGACTTTGTAGATGTTCCATCGAGTTCGAGCATCTTCATATCAATTTCGCGCTGGTTCATTACGTTCATACCTTCGATTGCCGGAGCGATTACTTCATTAACGTTCTTAACTGCATTAAGAACACCTTTACCCATAAAACGACCTTTGTCGCCATCACGCATTTCCAAAGCTTCGTTAGCACCTGTAGATGCTCCAGAAGGAACTGCTGCACGACCCATAAAGCCAGATTCGAGCTTTACATCAACCTCAACTGTAGGATTACCTCTTGAATCAAGAATTTCTCTTGCATGAATCTTTTCAATAATCATTTTCTAAAAAATTTAATTATATTTGATAGTATATATACGTCTGCAAAGGTAGTGTATTAGAGTATCTTATGCAAATTATTTTCGTTATAAATACAAAAAAAATTTCAGAATAGTACATTATTCTCAATAGTTCGTTAAAAAATCGCCACGCCTAAGCGGCTCTGGCAGTAAATAAAAT
>JAHHQW010000074.1 GCA_020026195.1 Prevotella sp. | reverse complement strand
GAAGTAAAGTCTTTATGTATGCAGTTTGAGAGTGTTGTTACAAATGGAACACTTTCTTTCTCGGACATTACATTCCTGGAGTTCAAAGATGAACTGTCTTCTATTTTCAAACTTTCAGAGATTGGGGGCATAAACTGGGAACGTCTACTTGATGACATATCTTCAGTCCCTGGACATTTTACCAAAGATAATCTTAAAGCTGATCTGGATAACCTTTATAAGATGGGAGCTGGATTAGCTTCTGCTGGTATTACAAATATCGGGGATGCCTTATTGCAAAAGAATTCCTTCCACGACTTGATGGGTGGAAAGGTAAGCTCAATCATAGACATATATGAAAACTACGAATCTCTTTTTAATCAATTAGATAACGATGTTTCTAATACCCTTCTGAATTTTCTTGGAGGGAAGCAGAATGTGGCAGATTTATTTCAGCCTGGCAATTATAATATGTCATCATGGATGACAGACTATCTTGACGAAACAAAAGGTCTTTATTATACACAGAGATGGTATATCGCTCGTCGAGACCAGGGAGAAACAACTTTATGTGATTATCGCCCACCTACAGATGATGAGAGCATTCTTAAAGGTGATCACTGGGTAAGATTTGAAACGAAAAACACCTCATTTTATCCTAATGCCGAGCAAAAAGAAAGAGTTCTCACTAATTCGGAGAGACACGCAGGATGGTCCCGAAACCGGGTAAAACAATTGAACCAGGCAAATGATGGTTTCCATTATACCATAGACTATGGTATGAGCAGCTACAGCATCAGCAAAAAAGGAAAACAAACAAAGAAAGCTTATGCTTTTTACATTGTCGTTAATAAAAGTTGGGATAATACCGAGGTTGTATATGAGGATATATTCGACTCCTATTCAATGGATCTGAACACTTTTCAAGCACAAATGAATGCAAGATTATCAGAGTTTAATGACAATGAAGAGGGTTACGTATACTATCTGATGCATGACAATAAGAAATATTACCAGACTACAGATGCACTTAAATTAAAAGGATGTGAAACTGTAACTATCAGTGTAACTTGTTCTGATGGTGCTTCATTAGGTCATGGTACGACTCAATACAAGTGCAGACAGTGTGGAAAATCTCTCAATGCACACAGTAAAGAGTGTGCAATGAAAACCAGTGTTACAGATAATAACCTAGATACCTCAGAACTCGACAGGTTAAAAGCAGAAGCTGATAATAAAGTGGTAACAATAAGATCACAGATTACCCAACTGGAGGAAGAGAATAAACGACTGCTACGCCAGATTTCTGAGGCCAGTGTTGAAAATGCAGCCATTCTTAGACAGCAATATAATGATAACCGTGACACGATAGAACGATTGAAATCTGAATTGGCTGTCTGGGAGCAAAAACAAAAAGAGTATGAGGATGCTATCTACGAAGCCAGCAAAGATGATGAAATCCCAACTGATGACTATTATCGTATTCCTGCTCTTATGAAAGACTGTAGCACTTCCTATGATTTGAAGTGGATAGATAAAGGTCATTGGAGTGGCTATACATTTATCCGCAAAGCTACCATGCCAAACATCAACGGAGTCATCATCTTTAAAGCAACATTGAAAATTGCCAGAAAACCGAAGTATTTCTTAGGCATCAAGATACATCGTGCAATCATGCAGATTAATTGGGAGCTGACATCAGATTATACACAAACCCATATCGCAGAGGTGTTGACACTTGATCCAGGGATGACAGACGAAGAAAAAGCAAAAGTCGTGAACCAGCATATTTCAGAAATTGCTCGACAATATCCTGATTGTGAGATTACAACAGAATATGCAAAGAGTGAACCTGTTGAAGAAGACAATACCGAAGACGTTATTCATCTTCTCTGGGCTAGCGACAGATTACAGATAGCAAGAGAGGTTGATTCTCGATTGACTAATATCTACTCTGATCTTGTCTCATTGGAGAAAATGATGCATTACAAAAGAAGTATTCTTGATGTACTGAACGAATTAATGCCTCCTTTCAACTATGACCAGGGACGAAGATTAACGATAGTTCAAGAATGTCACAAACGTTGGATTGAAAATGCTAAAAGTAAAAAATGATGATGAATAGAACATTTCTCATACTCCTTTTTATAGTCACTCTCATTCCATTTAAAGCTCATGCTCAATGGACTTTTGACATCATGTCTGTAGAAGCTTACATCAACGACCACAAAAAACAACGTAGTTTGCTATTAGCTCGATCAACGCTAGAACATAGCAATAAGCTTTTACATCAATACAGTCGAGAAGAGGTTGAAGAATATAAGGAACTGAATTTTGATCTTGACAAATACACTCGAGCTTTTGATGTCATAGATGTGATGTACCAGTCTTTGCGTACAGCACTGAATATTAAGAGCACCTATAACTCTGTTAGTGAACGTATAGTAGACTACAAGGATTTATTGTCGGACTTTAATGAAAAGGTTGTCAAGCGTAAGCATATAGAATTGGCTGATACAATGATAATTTCCATTAATGCTAGAGCTGTTAGGCAGATTGCAGATGATGGAGAGCATTTATTCAAATCGATGAGTGACCTTGTCCTGTATGCCACAGGAGCTGCTGCTTGCTCCACAGCTGATTTGATGTTCGTCCTGAACGAGATTAACAATTCTATGGATAACATAGAAAAGCACCTTAACCGATCCTACTTTGAAACTTGGAGATACATTCAGTTAAGGATGGGATACTGGAAAGAGAAAGTTTATAGAACACGTACTAAGAGGCAGATTATCGACAATGCGTTCGAACGCTGGCGTAACGCGGGATTACAAACAAAATAACAATATATGAAAGCAATTATAGCCACTTTAACTTTCTTGATTTTGGGCCTTCCCAATTTAATGGCACAAGTTCAAGTTACTTATAATCATGATTCTCCCAAACAGAATCAGATTACCGTACAGGAAACAGGAGCCGGTGCACTTACACCAGAGTTCTACTATTGGATGTTTCATAACAATTACAAGAAAAGTGCAGCGGTTAAGAACAAGCTGGGTTTTAGGACAACTGCAGGCATTGGATTATATAACCAGATTGATGATGCCGAAAAAATAGACTCAGCATTTACTAAAAGAGCTAGAATAGAAGCACTAAATGTTACAGATCGTCAAGTTGACATAGCATGGAAGACCGAGGGACACAAGTTGCAGTCTGCGATGAACCGTTTTCAGAAAAATATTGATCGTATTCTTCTTGTGGGTGGCAGTATTGATGACAACAAGCGATGGCAGCAATACTATAATATCTATATGAGTGCAATCCGAATTATTCGAAATGCTTATCTACCTAATGCACAGCGAAAAAGAGAGTATTTAGGGATTTATGCTGACATAGAAAAGCAGAATGAGATTCTCTTAAAATATCTGGTTCGTTTGCATTCAGCAAATCAAACGGATCATCTTTTAGAAGCACAGAATTCAATCAATATAGACAAGGGAAGTATTGCAAGTGCAGCTATGCAGCGTTGGAAGGATTCTGGATTGAGAACCGGACGTTCAGGTTCTCATGGAGATAGTGAAAGCAATGGTGAACAAATAGACAGATAAAATATGGCAAATAGTGTGATTTCGGATTTTGGCATCAATCTTCTCGAGGAAGAAATTGATGATGTGATTTTCCAGACTAACGAGTTTTTATGTGACGCAACATTCACAGGTTCACAAGGACCGTTTTGGTGGATTTTGCAGATGTGTATGGCTTTAGCTGCCCTTTTTTCTATTGTGGTTGCAGCAAGCATGACGTATAAGATGATGGTGAAAAATGAGCCTCTTGATATCATGAAACTCTTTAAACCATTAGCAGTTTCATTTGTGCTTTGTTGGTGGTACCCACCTGCAGATACAGGAATGGCAAATAGTAATAGCAACTGGTGCTTTTTGGACTTTCTATCATATATTCCAAACTGTATAGGTTCTTATACTCATGACCTGTATCAAGCAGAAGCTGCACAAATTACGGACAAGTTCGAGGAAGTCCAGGAACTTATACATGTCAGAGATACACTCTACAGTAATCTCCAAGCTCAGGCTGATGTTGCACATTCAGGAACATCTGATCCAAATCTGATTGAAGCTACAATGGAACAGACTGGAGTCGACGAAGTGACAAATATGGAGAAAGATGCAAGCAAGCTATGGTTCACTTCTCTTACTGCAGGAGTTGTTGTTGGTATAGACAAAATAGTAATGCTCATAGCTTTGATAGTGTATCGTATCGGTTGGTGGGCTACCATTTATTGCCAGCAGATTCTATTGGGTATGCTGACGATATTCGGACCGATACAATGGGCTTTTTCGCTATTGCCGAAATGGGAAAGCAGTTGGGCAAAATGGCTTATACGTTATTTGACTGTGCATTTCTATGGAGCAATGTTGTACTTCGTAGGCTTCTATGTTTTACTCCTTTTCGATATTGTCCTGTGTATTCAAGTAGAGAATCTAGCGGCTATAACCGTTTCTGAACAGACTATGGCTGCATATCTGCAGAATTCTTTCTTCTCTGCAGGATATCTGATGGCAGCTAGTATTGTAGCCTTGAAATGTCTGAACCTTGTTCCGGACTTGGCATCTTGGATGATACCAGAGGGTGAGACAGCATTTTCTACTAGAAATTTTGGAGAAGGTGTTGCCAGTCAAGCAAAAATGTCTGCTACAGGAGCGATGACAACGATGATGAGATAATATTAAAATGAATAGATATGGTTATCAAAGATTTAGAGAACAAAGTTAAGTTGGTTGGAATCATCTGTACAGCCTTTCTTATTGGATGTGTTTTAATCAGTATATCGAGTATTTGGACTGCAAGAAATATGGTAGTCAATGCCCAGCAGAAGGTTTATGTCCTTGACCGAAATGTCCCAATATTAGTGAACAGAACCACCATGGAAGAAACATTGGACGTAGAAGCCAAAAGTCATGTAGAAATGTTTCATCATTTCTTCTTCACCCTGGCTCCGGACGATAAATATATCAGACACACCATGGAAAAGGCAATGTATCTAGTGGATGAAACAGGACTTGCCCAGTATAATACATTGAAAGAAAGAGGCTTCTATTCAAATATACTTGGAACAAGTGCTGTATTCAACATCACTTGTGACAGTATCAAATTTGACAAGCCGAAAATGGAGTTCACCTATTATGGCCGTCAACGCATTGAACGAAGAAGCAATATTCTGACGAGGGAACTTGTGACAACAGGTAATCTAAAGAAAGTTCCAAGAACAGAAAATAACCCACATGGGCTGCTCATTGTAAACTGGAGGACATTGGTCAATAAAGACCTTGAGCAGAAAACTAAGTCTAATTATTAAACAATCAAATATGAATATCAAAGGATTTAGAAAGATGCTCTTCGGTGAGAAGATGCCTGATAAAAATGCTCCTGAGAATAAGGAACGTTATGAGCGAGATGTCAATGCAGGGCGAAAATTCGCTAAAGTTATGAGGATTGACAAAGTTGCTTTTGCAGTACAATCATTCGCCACAAATCATAGAAAAGCATTTCTAGTGATAGTGATTGGATTCATGCTAGCTTGTTTTGGCTGGAACGTCTATCGATTGATGTTAGTTTACAATCACCGAGTACCGCAGCAGACAGCTACGGAGAGACAGGATAGTATTTTAAGAAAACGGCACATGCCCATAGAAAACAAAATGTTTAATCCACAATCGAAAGAGTATGAAAATAACAGAGCAAATTAATTTCCATCAGCCGAAATACGTTCTTCCGGCTATCCTATACATACCTCTTCTGATAGCGTCCTATTTTATCTTTGATCTCTTTAATGCGAAGAAAGCAGAGATTCCTGACGATAAGCTAAAAACGACAGAATATTTGAATCCGGAGATTCCAGATGCAACAATTCGTGATGGTGACGGAATAGGTAGCAAATACGAAAATATGTCTAAGTCTTGGGGAAAAATTGCTGACTATTCAGCTGTCGATAATATAGAACGTGATGAACCGAAAGATAATAAAGAAGTTTACGAATCTCAATATACTGATGAAGACGTGGCTAAAATACAGGAACAGTCGGATGTTCCTGCGTCCGAAGATATTACTCAAAGAGAAAAGGAAGCATTAGCAGAACTGGAAAAAGCATTAGCTGAAGCCAGGTTAAAAGGTCAGCAAGCAACTGCTCCAGTCCAAGAAGTAAAAGATACTATCGCCCCACCCTCTATCGAGGTAAAAGGTCAAATTGCAGAAGACAGCAAAGCTGTAAAAGCTATTTCTGACGAACAGGAAGCAAGTGCAGTTGTCAAAAAAGTAATGACATCTTCAGATTATTTCAATACTCTGTCCCAGGAAGAAAATGAGCCTAAATTAATAACGGCAATCATTGATGAGAACATTAAAGCAGTAGACGGTTCCAGAATCAGATTGCGTTTACTCGACGATGTAGAAATCAATGACCGCATTGTAAAAAGAGGAACCTATTTATATGCAATTATGAGTGGATTTTCGTCACAACGCATTAAGGGTTCTATTAATAGCATTCTCGTTGGTGATGAACTTGTGAAGGTAAATCTATCCCTTTATGATACGGACGGATTGGAAGGTCTTTATGTTCCCTATAGTCATTTTAGAGAAACGAGTAAGGATGTTGTCAGTGGAGCTGTCATGGGAAACATGAACATGAACAACGGAACAACGGGAAACAGCTTAACTCAATGGGGAATGCAAGCTATTCAAAATGCATATCAAAAGACAAGTAACGCCATCGGTAAAGCTATTAAGAAGAATAAAGCGAAACTGAAATACGGAACCTTTGTTTATATCATCAACAGTAAAGAAGTCAAGTAATACAAAATAGTAATAACATGAATCTATATAAATCTATTGGCATGAGTGTGATTGCCTTGTTATCCTCTATGCCTTCATTCGCTCAGCAGACCTACGAAGAAATTGAGCAACTTACGGTCAATGAACAAGTGACCACTGTAATAACGGCATCCGAACCCATACGCTTTGTAGACATTTCTACAGATAAGGTTGTTGGAGATCAACCAATCAAAAATGTTGTTCGTTTAAAGCCTAAAGAAGCCGGACATGCAGATGGCGATATTCTGGCCATCGTTACAGTAGTCACAGAACGTTATAGGACTCAATATGCTTTGATCTATACAACCAGAATGAAAGAAGCAGTTACGGATAAAGAAATTCAGCTTCTAGAAATGAATGCATATAATAATCCTTCAGTGTCTATGTCTACAACCGAAATGGTTCGGTTTGCAAGACAGGTATGGAATTCTCCAGCTCTTTTCCGAAACGTTTCAACCAAAGAACACCGTATGACAATGAGATTAAATAATATCTATGCGGTTGGTGATTATTTCTTCATTGATTTCTCAATTGAGAACAGAACTAATATACGGTTTGATATCGATGAAATCAGAGTGAAATTAGCAGACAAGAAATTGTCTAAAGCAACAAATGCACAGGTCGTAGAGCTTACACCAGCATTAATCCTGGAGCAATCCAAAACATTCAAAAAGGGGTATAGAAACGTGATAGTGCTGAAAAAAATGACATTCCCCAACGATAAGATATTACAGATAGAAATGACTGAGAAACAAATCAGTGGACGAAATATTTGCTTACGAATAGACTATGAGGATGTGTTATCGGCAGATTCTTTTAACGCAGTATTACTCGAGGAGGAATAGACATGAAGAAGTATTTACTAATATTAGTAGCTACTACTTTACTAATTGGTAGTGCTAAAGCTCAAAGTCATTGTGGCAGATTGACTTTAGGTACTGGGCTTCTGTATGAAAATGGATGGGATTTAACTTTGGCTTATGAATACGAAACGAAGTATCATAATGCATGGGAGTTCTTTGCCAATGGGTACTTGAAGTGGGACAAATGTGAAGTGTGCAACCATATCTGTCCTGAATCATTTTGGCACAATTATAAATCTTATGGATTTGGTGTAGCATACAAACCTTGTGTTTCCAGGGGAAGGAACCACTATGGCAATGTCCGTTTAGGTGCTTCAGCTGGTAGTGATACACACAAATTCTTAGGTGGAATTCATATAGGCTATGAACATAGTTACGTCCTAAAAGGTGGATGGACTTTATTCGGTCAAGTCAAAAGTGATTTGATGATCAAAGGTGAAGACCTTTTCAGAACAGGACTTGTTATAGGTGTCAAACTTCCTTTAAAATAACGCATCATGAAAATATTACATCTACTTGGTTTACTACTTTTAGTATTTACTACCGTATCATGCGATTCACACATAGATGTACCTGATACGAGTGTCAAAATCGGTCACATTCTTTGTACAGATGGTAATCTCATGTCATTGAACGAATATGCACAAAGCAAAGAAAAAGCTATAGCTGTAGTCTTTTATCTCAACCATGATACCTCAGTTCAAGGCAATGGTTTCGCTGTATATCTACAAGATATCCATCCCCAGGCATTCGCTGATAGTTTAGGAGTGAAGCAAGGCACTTCTGGAGATATCAATGCGTATGATGGAAATGAGAATACTTATGCTCTATTAAATGCAAGAGAAACGGAATCGCCATTAGCTGAAGCTGTATTTGACGTTTGGCATTATGGGCAGAGTGCATACGTCCCTTCCGTTGGGCAGATGAGATTGCTGTATTCTGTAAAGCATCTGATAAACCCGATTTTGGTACAACTTGGAGGAGATCCTTTGTCTGATTCAGCAGATGACTGTTGGTATTGGACCAGTACAGAAGTAAAAGGTCAGGAATATCTTAAAGCCTGGCTTTATTCCACAAGTAGCGGAA
>JAHHQW010000073.1 GCA_020026195.1 Prevotella sp. | reverse complement strand
TTTATTTACTGCCAGAGCCGCTTAGGCGTGGCGATTTTTTAACGAACTATTGTTAATATGTCTTTAAATGTTTTCATTCAAGGTCGTTATAATCAGAGTCCAAAATTAATATAAAAAATATGAATTTGCAAATTTATGGAGCTTTCATAAAACTTTTTACTTATAAGTAGAGATAATTTAAACTTATAAGAAATAATATTTACGGTGATTATGTCTTTTATTAAAAAAGCGATGTATCCTGAGAAGGGATACATCGCACGATGGTTTAATATTGTTGATAGTCTTAAACTGCTATCCATAAAAACTGATTAGACTTTTATTATCTGCCATATCAATCACTGACACGCAATAAGGATAATGTCTTCAGCTTAACTTGCCAACCATTACCAGTCTAAAATATACTGCAATATTAAAACCATTATATTGTTTATTTCTAAATTCTTTTATGCTGTATGAAACGAAAAGGAACTGTCCTCAGAAAATGTTTTACTTTCATATTAGTAATACATCCTTTAATCTAAGGTTACAATAACTGTTCTTAATAATGTGTGTTCCACTCAAGATAAAAATCATCTGTTTAAAACAAATCTTTTTCTTTTGGAAGTGTCTTTTCAATTTTCTCTATAGAGTGTTACCATTAATGTTTAATTCATACTCATATTTAAAGTGCTTGCTGTGTTGTAGTTTTCTTAAGTGTTTATCTTTATACTGCAAATATAGTAACAAAATCAATATGATGGAATAAAATTGTAATAATTTTGTCAATTATTTTTAATAATCGTGCATTTTCTTTACTTTGAGACGTTTTATACCATACGTTTTATGCTTTTTCTGAAATTCTTGTTTTTATTGCAATTTTATTGAAATATAAGTGTAGAAAACTTTGATTCGTATTTAGTTTTTCAAATGTCTCTCTGTGTATACTTAATAAGTACATAGAAATTAATGCATATTTTTTATATCTGCTTTCGTACATTTAACAGTCAGAGTTACACTTTTTATTTGCAATATAGTACCTTTGCCGAGTTTAAAAAAATACATAATGAAACTTCAGAAACGAGTATTGGCTTTCCTTTACAGCAAATTAGTTCATTATACTGTGCTGTTTTTTATATTGGTATCGATAGCAGCTATAATGGCAAGTACATATAGTGAGTTGCGACCTTATCAGGTATTCCTTTTCAGTATGACTTATACATCATCCTTTGTCTTTATGATAGAGTATGTATTAAGAATCTTTTCAGCACCTGCCATGTATCCTGAAATGAATAGCGCCAGGGCACGACTTCGTTACACTTTATCTTTTTATGGCTTTGTAGATTTTGTTGCAGTGCTTCCGTGTATACTTACATACTTCTTATGGGATACATCGGCTGTACATGCAGTGGTGCTTCCGTATATTTTTACAATATTCAAGTTAATACGTCATTCACGCTCTTTCCAACTGATAGGAAAGGTTCTGAAGTCTGTC
Source organism: Prevotella sp. (assembly GCA_020026195.1). GTDB lineage: Bacteria > Bacteroidota > Bacteroidia > Bacteroidales > Bacteroidaceae > Prevotella. The sequence continues at coordinate 7,476 of JAHHQW010000073.1, read as the reverse complement.
AAGGACGAACTGATTACGGCCTATACTGCATGTGGCATTATGGTTGGTTTCTCTGCAATACTAATGTATTATATAGAACGCGAAGCGCAGCCTGATGTCTTTCGTAATGTAGGTGACGGTATCTGGTGGTCGGTTGTGGCGTTTACGACTACAGGGTATGGTGACATATATCCCATAACACCGTTAGGTAAATTGCTGGGCATTGTGATAAGTATGATAGGAATAGCGATGATAGCACTTCCTACCGGTATTGTAGGTTCGGCTTTCATGAATATAATGCAGCAGCGAACAAATGAAACGTTAGATAAGGAGAGACATAAAAAGGAATAGAAAAGCAAAAGCAGGATAATTCAAAGTTATCCTGCTTTTTTATATCGTTAGATCTCATCTCCAGGCATGGCAAATAATTTTGTCCACCTGTCAAAGCGTTCAAGTCCGTCTTCGCCGAACTTCGCAAGACTCTTTCGGGCCTGAGGTATTGTTTTCTCTACGTCAAGATGTGTCTTTGAAAAGAACTTATCAGCATAACATACTAACTGTTCCTCTAACGTCTCCGGTAGGAAATCGTGATGGGGTAGTGGAAGATTGCTCTTTTCAATCTCCTGAAGAGACAGTCCGGCACCAGTATGACGTTCGCATACTCGAGCATGACGCGGGAAACCTTCCTTTCTCATTATCTCAGCACCTAATATTCCGTGACGAATGTAGGGCTCGGTGCCATGACATTCTATTCCCGGAGCATCAGTTAAGAATATTCCTAAGTCATGAAGCATTGCTGCTTCTCGAACGAACTCAATGTCGAGATTCAGTTCTTTATGAAAAAAAGCAATCTGCAACGCTTTATGCGTCACAGATTCACTATGTGTAAGGAGGATATGCCTCAGAGCATTATCCTCCTTATAATATTTGTCAATAATTGATTGGTAATCCATTATTTCTTATCTCTCTCAACGTAACCGAGAACATCGCCCTTGCGAACGAAAGCGCCCTGCTTAACGTCAAGTTCTACGAGTTTGCCACCAAGATCTGCGGGAACTTCAACAAATTCGCCCCAAGGAGCCTGAATGAAGCAGAAACCCTGTCCTTCTTCGTAATGCTGTCCGATGAACGGTTCGATGCACTTGCCGCATTCGCCGTCACCGTTGAATTCATAGAATACCTGACCCTTAACAGGAGCAACAACGGCATCAGCCTTGGCGTGCTTAAATGCAGCAGCCTCTTCGGGAGTCATTTTGCCACCAAGTTTCTCGTCACGTTTCTTCTGAAGGTCAGCAAGGAATGTCTTCTTTGCCATACCGCTCTTGTAGTTACGATACTGCTCTGGGTGCATTGCAAGTTCGAAGAGTTCTTCATCGTCCTTACCTGTTTCCCAGCCGTTCTCTTCCATTTCCTTGCGGAATCCGTCGAGAGCATTTTCGAGCAGAGTATGAGGATCGGCATCTGTAAACTCACGACCCTGAGCCTTAGCTAGTTCTACGAGTTCGGGAGCAATCTTTCCAGGAACTTTACCACTCTTACCAAGAATCATACCCCACATAGCGTCGTCCATCATAACGTAACGACCCTTGTCCTGAGCCATAGTGAGCAGGTTCATGAGGGCAATGTTCTTTGTGTACTGTGAGAACGGAGTTACCAATGGAGGATAACCAACGCGCGGCCATACATAAGCTACTTCGTCGAACAGTTTAACCAGCAGGTCGTCTGTAGACAGTTCGGGTTCGCCCTTCTTCTTAAGAGTAGAGTTGATGACCTGATGAATACCTTCGAGGTCGGCCATCATAGAACCCATCATACCGCCTGGAAGTCCGCATCCGAGGAGCAGAGAACTCATAAGACGGTTGCCCGGATTGATGAAGCATCCCAGCCAGTCGTCGATGAATTCCTGTGTAAGACTACGAGCCTTCATGTAAGCCTTCATGTTGATTTCGGGAACGTCGAAGCCCTTGTTCTTCAACATGCTCTGTACTGAGATGATATCGGGATGAACCTTACCCCAAGACAGAGGTTCGATGGCTGTATCGATAACGATGTTAGCACCATTAACGCCGTTTGTACAAACTTCGAGGATAGAAGCCATAGACAGACCAGGACCAGAGTGACCGTGATACTGGATTGTTATGCCTGCGTGCTTCTCAGAGATAGAGCGTGTAAGCTGACCGAGCATGGCGGGCTGACCGATACCTGCCATATCCTTAAGACAGATTTCCTGAGCACCGGCCTCGATGAGCTTGTCGGCAATGTTAGAATAGTATTCTACGGTATGAACGGGAGATGTTGTGATACAGAGAGTAGCCTGAGCTGTCATTCCTGCCTCACGTGCCCATTTAATACTTGGAATTATATTTCGTACGTCGTTAAGACCACAGAATATACGTGTGATATCTACACCCTGTGCATGTTTTACCTTATACATAAGCTGACGGACATCATCAGGCACAGGATACATTCTAAGAGCGTTCAGACCACGATCGAGCATGTGTGTCTTGATGCCTGCCTTGTTGAAAGGCTTACAGAATGTTCTGACGGCATCGTTAGGATTCTCACCTGCAAGAAGATTTACCTGTTCGAAAGCACCACCGTTTGTTTCAACACGTGCAAAACAACCCATATCTATGATGACGGGGGCAATGCGTTCCAGCTGTTCTTTCAGCGGCTGGAATTTACCAGAAGACTGCCACATATCTCGATATACGAGACTGAATTGAATCTTGTTTTTCATTTTTAAAAGACTTTTATGTTGTTGTATTATTATATTATGTTATTATGTCGTAAGTGCTTTTATAGTTATATGCAAATATAACGATTTTATTAGAATAAAGCGGTGTCGCAGGGTTAATTTTTTGTGTTTATAAGATAAAAAGCTGTAAAAGCTTATTATCAGAACATGTTTTCGAGCGCGTATATAGTAATCGTGCCTCTTTTGAGGTCGATTAAGTTCTGGCTGTTCATGAGTTTCAGTTCGTCAGAAGTATTCAGACGACTTTCTCCTATAATCTGTGCCAGGCGTTCCATGGTGATGCTGGCTTGTTTTTTTCCGGCAGGATATGTGCAGCGATCATAAATGAATCTTATGATTTTGGCACGTATGTCAGATGGAGAATTGCGCCAGGGAATGCGTCCCAGTCGCTGTATTCTGGTGCACATCATGTTCAGCATATTAAGCTTGAAGATGAACGAATCGTCTATGACCTTAAGTATTTCGTTCTTGCTCATCTTCACGAAAGAACATTTGGTGACGGCAATATAGTTACGGTCGTAACGCTGAGTCATACCGAATAGTCGTTCTATCTGCAAAACTTGTGGTGCAGACAGGAATTCAGATACCGAATAACTCTTGTCGTCGGAAACGTTGCGTACTTCCATTTCGCCGTCAAGAAGGAACACGGCAGAGTCGCATACGTCGTTTTCGCTGATGATATTTTTTCCCGGCTGTACAGAATAGAAATCAAACTTTACAGCACCGATTACGAACATAAAGTCATCGCGGTTCATACCCTGAAACAAGGGCATGCCGCTCAGTTGTTCGTAAAAGTGCATGTTGTTTATCATTTCTGTATCTTATCTTTTAATGAAGGAGAATACCATACGTCATAATTACCATTTCCGCCATCGCAAATGAGATAAGCCATTATCTCAGGATGCTTGTCGAGAATAGCTTTCGCCTTATCAATTCCCATTACCATGAATGCCGTGGCGTATGCATCGGCATCAATACATCTGTCTGTTATCACTGTGGCCGACAGGATGTTATGTTGTACGCACTGACCTGTAGAAGGGTCGATGGTGTGAGCATATTTCTTACCGTCCTTATAATAGAAATTACGATAATTCCCGCTTGTTGCCATGGCCTTGTCGGTAACGTTTATGATGGTCTGTACCTCGCTCTGAGTGCTCAGACTGTCATCCACAGGCTTTGTTACCTGAATCTTCCACGGAAGTCGCTTGTCGTTTATTCCGCTTGTCACTATCTCGCCGCCGATGTTTACGAGGAAGTTCTCCACGCCGTTGGCTCTGAGAAAGTCGGCCACCACGTCGCAGCTGTAGCCTTTTGCAATACCGCTGCAGTCAAGCATTGTTTCGGGGTACATCTTGCATACTTTTCCGTTCTGCATCCATACCTTTTCGTAACCAACGATGTGCAGCAGACTGTCTATCACATGTTTGTCAGGCATAGTGCGCTGTTTGAATCCGAACCCCCATGCGTTTACAAGAGGAGCTACGGTTATGTCGAATGCTCCGTCGGTTATCTCCGATATCTTATGCGATGTTTCGAACACCTCGTTGAACATAGAGTCGGGTGTTACATCTTCGTTACGGTTAATTTTAGATATTACAGAATTCTTGTTGAACATAGACAGAGAGTTGTCCACCTTGTCGAGTTCATTGAGAATACCCTGGTGAAGATCCTTTGCCGACTGATACTTAATCTGGTAGAACGTACCAAAGATACGCCCCTTGTTGTCCTGATATTCAGCCTCGTCCTGATTTCTTATTATCCAAATCGTGCCGATTACAAGAAACAGAAGAAAAGGCAGCTGCCACAAAAGTCTTTTATTCTTCATGAAATTTTAAATGTCAGATGTGAAATGTAACATTGAAAACAGCACCTATGCGCGATGACCCAGCCTTGCCATAGCCTGGCACATACCAGCATTCGCCGATGTCGCTGCAGTCGTAGCTCAGTCGCTGTCTGTAACGTACGCTCCATCCGAGATGCAGAGGTCCCCATATCTTAGCATCAACGCCCATTACAGCCTCGAGCCAGTGATAGTTACATTCTATACCTTCGCCGCCGTAATAAGCATCATTTCCCCATACAGGGTCTTTCAGTCCCGGACGCGTAAGGTCCACGTCAAATTTAGTGAAACCGTATCTTAAGCCGCAGAAAAGTTTGTATATGTCGTGCTTGTTTTTCAGAATGTTGAAGTCCACGCCTGCACGGGCATAAGGAGCTTTTGTCTCATAATGAACCTTAGTCACGTCATCGTCGTAGTCACACACTCCGTAACCAATTTCCACTACAGGATAAAACTTATCTTTTATGTTCAGGCGCAGCGATGCCTCAAACTGACCGTGATCGCTTACGGCATATTCCACCAGACCCACCATTTCTGCCGAAACAGAAATGCCGTTGATGAACGGAATACTGTCTTTAGTCTCGACAATATTCTTCTGCTGCTGTGCGAAGAGCGGCATGACGCTACATATCAGTCCTAAGATAAATGTATATATTCTTCTTTTCTGTGCCATTGTCAATATGTTTGTCGTTCACTTTCAGCGAGTCAATGACAGTTCCGTCGTGCGAAATTTCGTCGATGTCGTGAAAGAATGTTGGCGGGCAGTCTACCGATTCGAAATGAGATATATTGCTCTTCTTAATTATTACGATATCATCGGCTCTTCTGCCGTCCTTAAACTTAAAACTGAATGTCAGAGTGTCTGCATCGAGCGTATAGCTTACCGGAAGCGAAAATTCTGTTATGCCGGTAGCACGGTTAAGCAGTACGGAATCGCCGTGCATTGTGCGCGTCGTTATTGTAAGTGTGTCGCGCAGAGTATCTGCCACACCGTCGGCGGTGCGGAAGGCATAGTGCGAGCGTACCATACTGTTAAGCGAACAGTCTATTGACGAACATCCTGCCACGAACGTCAGTACGGCGAGCAATATGACAACGGATGTTATTTTCCGCATCTCAGTTCCTCCTCAATCTGATAATCGTTACGGTTGCTTGAAGAACGGCTCACGAGGTCGCCTAAGAATCCGGCAAGGAACAGCTGCGTACCAATAATCATCATCGTAAGTGCAATGAAGAAGTAGGGCGAATCGGTAACGAGACGCTGAGGAATACCGTTTGCAAGACAGTAAAGTTTGTCGGCGCCGATTACGAATGCAGCAATGAATCCGATGAAAAACACCAGAGAACCCAGAAATCCGAACACGTGCATAGGCTTGCGTCCGAAACTGCTTAAGAACCATAGTGTTATGAGGTCGAGATAACCGTTGAAGAAACGATTAAGACCGAACTTTGACTTTCCGTATTTTCTTGCCTGATGATGTACCACCTTTTCGCCAATCTTGTCGAAACCTGCGTTCTTGGCAAGGTAGGGGATGTAACGGTGCATTTCGCCGTACACCTCGATGTTCTTTATGACATCCTTGCGATAAGCCTTCAGACCGCAGTTAAAATCGTGCAGGTTCTTAATGCCGCTTATTTTACGTGCAGTGGCATTGAAAAGCTTTGTAGGGATTGTCTTTGACAGAGGGTCGTAACGTTTCTGCTTGTATCCCGACACAAGGTCGTAGCCATCCTTTGTAATCATTCTGTACAGTTCTGGAATTTCGTCGGGAGAATCCTGAAGGTCGGCATCCATAGTTATTACCACATCGCCCTGAGCTTCACGGAAACCGCAGAACAGAGCGGGACTCTTACCGTAGTTGCGACGGAACTTGATGCCTCTTACGTGTTCCGATTTCTCAGCCAGACTCTTTATAACGTCCCATGACTTATCGGTAGAACCATCGTTTACAAAGATTACTTCGTATGTAAACTTGTTCTCGTTCATTACTCGGTCTATCCATGCAGACAGTTCGGGTAACGACTCGTCTTCATTATATAAAGGTACAATTACAGATATATCCATTTTGTTTCAATTAATTGTTCTTGTTTTTTCTTGCCATGAATGCCAGCGGGAAACTAAGGAAGACGCTTCCGAAGATATTCATTGACATAAAGTTTAATACGATGTCCACCGGACGGACTTTAGACATTACGTCAATAGCCTCCTTCATGTCCTGTGCCGACATTCCGTAAGCCTTAGACATCTGCTGGTATTCCGGAGTTGCTATAAGTTCAGAGTAAGTGTTAATTATGAAACCTCCGTCAATGAACTTAAAGTAAATATACTGAGCCAGTCCCATTATCAGCGATGCGTAGAAGAACATCAGCAGAGAGTATATGTATGCTCTTGAGAAAGGTATTTCATTATCACAAATGTCTTTTCTGAATTTTACGATTCGCTTGTAGACGAAAAACAGCGACATTATAGATAACAGCATGCTTACTGTCCCTAACAGGGGATTAGAATACTGTAATACGAAAAAAGTGAAGGCTGCTATCCATATCAGGCCGAGATAAGCTCCGTCAACCCTGGCAAAAGCTTTCATCTGTTTGGTTCTGTTGAAATCCCACATTTACTATAACACGATTTATTTGATTACAAAAGTAGTCAATTTTAATAATATAAAGAGGTATTGCAACTTTTTTTTGAAAAAAATGTCTTTATTATTTGGAGATACAATAAATTTAACTACCTTTGCACTCGCTAAACGGGCAAGTCTTGCACGGTCAGCTCCCTTCGAATCCCCCAGGACAGGAATGTAGCAAGGGTAGTTGGTTGTAGCGACGCGATGTAAGTAGCTTGCCCACCCGCCTCTTTAGCTCAGTTGGCCAGAGCACGTGATTTGTAATCTCGGGG
>JAHHQW010000072.1 GCA_020026195.1 Prevotella sp. | reverse complement strand
TATTTACTGCCAGAGCCGTTTAGGCTGGGCTAATTTTTAACGAACTATTGTATATTACAGATTATTAGTTGTTCTAAGCAGTTCTGCTTTATTTGCTCAGGCAACAAACTGCAAAATAGTTAATAGTGCTGATACATTGACTATGAATATGTCAGAGGATTCTTTTTAGATAATAATGATAGCATCATTTATGATGTCTGTCGTTTTTATTAAAGTAAAATCGCAGCTGTAAACTTGTAGTTTATGTATTAATTTGTTTTTGTGGAATAAAAGAAAATAAAAAGAGACAGCCTTTAAAAAAGCCGTCTCTCTTTGTCTTGTGTATTATTTGATTTTTTTCGTTTATGAATTCATCGAAATAAGGAATTCCTCGTTGTCCTTTGTGTTCGGCATAGTCTTCACAAGATGCGTCATAGCCTCTATCGGGTTCATGTCTGAGAGGAAACGACGGAGAATCCACATACGGTCGATTGTAGTCTTGTCGAGCAGCAGATCGTCGCGGCGAGTACTTGACTGAACAAGGTTGACAGCCGGGAATATACGCTTGTTGCTGAGGTTGCGGTCGAGCTGGAGTTCCATGTTACCGGTACCCTTGAATTCCTCGAAGATAACCTCATCCATCTTACTGCCGGTATCAATAAGAGCAGTTGCGATGATTGTGAGCGAGCCGCCGCCTTCGATGTTACGTGCAGCACCGAAGAAACGCTTAGGCTTCTGAAGAGCATTGGCGTCTACACCACCGGTGAGCACCTTGCCGCTGGCAGGAGCCACTGTATTATATGCACGTGCAAGACGTGTGATAGAGTCGAGGAAGATGACAACATCATGTCCGCATTCCACCATTCTCTTAGCCTTTTCGAGCACGATGCCCGCAATCTTTACGTGACGTTCGGCAGGTTCGTCGAATGTAGAAGCAATTACTTCGGCATTTACGGTACGCGCCATATCGGTAACTTCCTCAGGACGTTCGTCGATGAGAAGCATCATGAGGTAAGCCTCAGGATGGTTGGCAGCAATGGCATTGGCGATATCCTTCATAAGGATAGTCTTACCAGTCTTAGGCTGTGCCACGATAAGAGCACGCTGACCTTTACCTATAGGAGAGAAGATATCTACAATACGTGTGCTGAGGTTTGTTGTCTTGGGGTTGCCGCAGAGATTATATTTCTCGTTAGGGAACAGCGGAGTAAGATGTTCGAACGGAACACGGTCGCGCACTGTTGCGGGGTCACGTCCGTTAATCTTGTCGATAGATGTAAGCGGGAAATATTTTTCTCCGTCATGAGGCGGACGTACATGACATGCAATGACATCACCGGTCTTCAGTCCGTAACGCTTGATGAACGATACAGAGACATAAATATCATCGGGAGAAGAGAGATAGTTATAATCGCTCGAACGGAGGAATCCGTAACCGTCGGTCATAACCTCCAGAACACCGTTGCCGGTTATTATATTGTTGAAGTCATATTCTTCGTGACTGCCAATATGGTCGGCCTCAAAATGTGTAGTAGGAATCTGAACGGCAGAGAGAGGTTTAGAAGTAGGATTGTCGAACATATCGAAGTTGGGCACTGCACCCTGGTCCTCGATAGGCAGGTCAACCACTGTGATGAAGTCGGTACCGTCGCCCGGATCACCTTCCCATACAGCATAATTATTATTTTCTCTTGCTTCTTCGGCTCTTTCATTATGTAAGTTAGCCTTAGCCTGAAGCTGAGCAATGAGGTTTGTAGTTTCAGAACTGCTCTCGCCAGAAGCAAACATAGCCTCCGGAACAAAAGAATTACCATCGTCTGCGGGTTCTGTTTCAGAGTTGTCCTCGATGCTGTTCAGTTCGTCGAACAGACTTTTTGCGGGCGCAGGTTCTTCTACGTTGCTGTTATCTGTTATATCATCGTCTGTTTTGACAGCAGCGTCATCAGCGTCCTGTTTCTCTTCGAAACCTTCGAGAATACGGTCGCGAGTCTCGTCGTCAAGAACAGCAAGTTTCTTTTTAGCTTCTTCGATAGCCATAAGCTCGGCCTTCGACTTACGTCCTCTGTGCTTAGGGAACTGAGACAGAATCTGCTCGGCCTCAGAAATGGCCTTCTGCAAGTCATTGTCTTCTGCTGATTCGGTTTCTGTTTCATCTTCCACCTCGTCATCCGCCGATGCTGCCGTTCTGCTATGTTCAGCCTGCTTGTTGTTTTTCATTAAGTCGAAGTTCTCACCGTCGGTGCCGTTTACTGTATAAACACGGTCGGTATCCTTCTTAACTATCCTAACACGCTTGCGCTTGCTGCCTGCTCCTGCCTTGTTAGCTTCAACAACAGCCTGCTTGTCGAGAATAGCGTAAACCATATCTTCCTGTGTTACGCTGTCACTGAAGGGCACGTCAAATTCTTTTGCAATCTCCTCAAGCTCAACTGCGTTTTTGGATAATAATTCTTCTTTATTATACATAATGTGAAAATTCTTAATCTGAGATTGATAGCGTTTCGCGAACGGAAACGCCCTTACTGTATTAAAAACGTTGCAAAGTTAGTATTATTTACAGTCAATACCAAATATTTCACATCATTTATGACAATTAACCTTCAATTTCTGCCAATTCAAGCCATCTCATTCCCATTTCGTCTAACTTATCGTTAATCTGCGGCAGGAGTTGGCTCTTTTCGGTAAGTTCGTCGATTGGAAGGTTGCCGCTGCACAGCTCTTCTTCAATCTTTTTCTTCTTTGCTTCCAGTTCGGTAATGTCCTTTTCCAGCTGCTCGAATTCGCGCTTTTCCTTAAAGCTCATCTTGCGTTTTGTGTTCACGCCGCCATACGCTTTCTTCTCTTTTGGAGCACTCTTTTCCTTCTCCTTCTTTTCTTCCTCTTCCTTCGATTTAAGCGACTTCCACATGCGGTACTGGGTGTAGTTGCCGGGGAAATCCTTTATCTCGCCCTGTCCCTTAAACACTAATATATGGTCTACCACCTTGTCCATGAAATAACGGTCGTGACTTACCACGATTACGCATCCGGGGAAGTCGGCAAGATATTCTTCGAGTATCTGGAGTGTCTTTATGTCGAGGTCGTTCGTAGGCTCGTCGAGAACTAAGAAGTTAGGATTTTTCATCAGCACCGTACACAGATACAGTTTGCGTTTCTCGCCACCGCTCAGCTTATATACATAGTTATACTGCTGTTCGGGAGTGAAGAGGAAATGCTGTAGCAGTTCCGATGCAGACAGATGACGTCCGCCGCCTAAGTCGATGTAATCCGCAATGTCGGTGATGATGTCTATAACCTTCTGCGTCTCGTCGAATTTCAGTCCTTCCTGTGAGAAATAACCGAAGCGTACAGTCTCGCCGATGTCGAATTTACCGCTGTCGGGCTGAACCAGACCTAAAAGCATCTTGATAAAGGTAGACTTTCCGGCACCGTTGCTTCCGGCGATACCCATCTTTTCGTAACGGGCAAAGTTATAATAGAAATCTTTTGTAATTATCTTATCACCAAAAGCCTTTGAAACATACTGACATTCAAAAATCTTACTGCCTATGTAGACATTTTTCGATTTAAGACGTACGGAACGTTCCTCCACACGTCGCATTGCCATCTTCTGCAACTCGTAGAAAGCATCCTCGCGATACTTAGCCTTGTGTCCGCGTGCCTGCGGCATACGGCGCATCCATTCCAGTTCGCGGCGGTACAGATTGTTGGCGTGCTGAATCTCGGCACGTGTGTTCTCTATGCGTTCCTGACGCTTCTCAAGATAATAGCTGTAGTTGCCACGGTATGTGTAAATCTGATGGTCGTCAATCTCAAGAATGATGTCGCATACGTTATCAAGGAAATAACGGTCGTGCGTAACCATCAGCAGCGTGCGGTCTGAACGTCCTAAGAAATCCTCCAGCCACTCCGTCATTGCAAGGTCGAGGTGGTTGGTAGGCTCGTCGAGGATAAGAAAGTCGGGTTCTGTAAGCAGAACGTTAGCCAGAGCCACGCGCTTCTGCTGACCACCGCTGAGCTGTCCCATGGGCTGTTCCAGATCCTTAATCTCAAGACGTGTAAGAATCTGCTTTGCCTTGAGCACCTTCTCCGGGTCGCCGTTATGATTGAAACAGGCATCGAGCACCGTTTCGTCGGGGTCGAACTTAGGAGACTGCTCCAGATAGCCCACGCGCAGGTCGTTGCGGTAGATAACCTCGCCGCTGTCAAGACTCTCCTTGCCCATGAGTATGGACATGAGCGTAGACTTGCCCATGCCGTTCTCGGCAATTAGTCCCACTTTCTGGCGTTCGCCAATGCCGAAAGAAATATTCTCGAAAAGGACACGGTCGCCGAACGACTTGCTGACGTTCTGGACACTGAGATATGGAATAGGATCAGCCATTGTTATTATTCTTCTTCTTTAAGACTTTTGTTAATTTCTTCAATATAATTCAGAACCTCGTCGCGGCCAATCTTTTTCTCGGCACTCGTAACGAAGTAGGGCGGAAGCTCCTCCCATGTTTCTTTCAGCTTGTCCATCCATTCCTTAGCCATCTTCTTGGCCTTCAGCTCGCCACCTACCTTGTCGGCCTTGGTGAATATAATAGAGAACGGAATGTTGCTCTGACCTAACCAGTTGATGAACTCGATGTCAATCTGCTGAGGGTCGTGACGTACGTCGATGAGCACGAACACGTTGATGAGCTGCTTACGCTGCAGGATATACTGTGCAATCATCTGTTCCAGCTTCTGCTGCATAGTCTTCGAACGCTTGGCAAAGCCGTAGCCCGGAAGGTCCACGAGATACCATTCGTTATTGATTATGAAATGATTTATGAGCAGGGTCTTTCCCGGCATTGCCGAAGTCTTTGCAAGATTCTTATGGTTGCAAAGCATATTGATAAGACTTGATTTTCCGACGTTAGAACGTCCGATGAAAGCATATTCGTACTTGTTGTCCTTCGGGCACATTGACACCGTAGGACTGCTTATCATAAATTCCGATTTTTTTATTTCCATCATTGTTTGTGATAATTTTGTTGCAAACTTACATAAAAAAATTCACAAAATGGGGAATAATAAATGTAATGTTATGATGTGCGGGCTGAATTCACACTTATGATACAAAATACACAGACGTATGTCAGGCAGCGGTTACACCTACGATTACAGACTGTTACACGTGTCTACTTACTGAAAAACACGTGGTGCGGGATAATAGTAAGAAAGAAGGTTTGAAATACTTAAAACCTATATTCCACATAAAGCATAACACTTCTGGGCTGTAAATAATACCAGGTATATGACCTGCTTATATCATTTACGTCGGCATGCATGTAATTGTCTGTACCTAAAAGGTTTGAGCCCTCTAACGACATGAGCAGCTTTTTAGGAATAACATTATAATTAACCCCGAACGTTAGAAAATGATACACCTTGTCGCTAACGTTCTTACTATAAAAATAGTTGTTGTATTCAACCTTCAAATTAAGTTTACGCATAAAGTTATAGCCCATATAAGCAAACGACTCCCACGAGTTATAACTGTTCTTTAGTTCAGACTGTGACACATTCCGTAACATGTTAGCACCTACGTTATAGTTGAATCCGCTGATGTTTCCTGATCTCAGTTCGATGCCACCACCTATGTTTTTAGATTTTATATGTCGTCGGTCCGAATTATTAATGAAATTCTCGAAGGTGTTCTGCGAATAATTCACCTTACACTTTATATTCATATTCAGACTGCGGATGTAATAATCCACCTGACCGTTAAGGAAAAACGTATAATTGCCGTGTGTCAGTATTCTGCTGTTTATGTTATGGTTACTGTCAAGAAGTGTGTTATACGAAAAACTATCATGATACTTAAGGTAATATCCGGTGATATTAGCCATAACATTATCGGAAAACAGTCCGTAAAGGTAATTAAAGAAATATATAGAATTGTCGAGCAATACAGGCTTCCCGTATCCACGGTTAGAACTGCGATATCCTGATACAATGTTATTACCATATAAATCTGACAGTCCTACAATGTCCGAACTATATCTGTAAGATAACGACAGTCTGTTACGTTTATTTAACTGCCAGTACACAGCCATATTAGGATTAATGCTGAGTTTACACCTGTTAGTTACCGAATCGGTGTGATATGACAGTTTATAATTGCTGCATGCCACATTAGCCGACAGACGCACATTATTAATATTCAGTTCGTAACCAGAATACAGATAAAGATTATTAACGGTATATTTCAGATTATTGGTAAAATCATCAGGTCGAAGAACGGTCACGCCATTACCCGAAAACAACGAAGACGTCAGTTTTTCCGTGCTGTTATATTCACCCATCTGAAGGAGCAGGGTAGAGCTCTTAAACTTATTTATATATGTACCACAAACCTCAAAGTTGTTCAGTCGCTGACTTACATTCTGCGTTATACCGTCATCGGAATTGATGTCAGTAAATAAGTCAGTCATATAAAACTTATCTGTATTGTACATGCTGGGTTTCTCTTCAAACAAGAAATGCCCTGTTAACAATAAAACTCTTTTTGCTGATGGCTTAAATGTAAAACTGACAGATTGTTCGAAACTGCTGTTGTCACTGTTAAGAAATTCGTTAGAACTGCTTTTGTTGAATATCAGCGACGAAACGGAACGGTCTCTGCTCTTTCCACCCGATGTCCTAAGTTTTAACGACTTATTATCTGATATATTCCTCTCAACCTCCATCTTGCCCGATAAACTTTTAGCCCTGTTAACCATATCGTTGTGACTGACGTTAGTGAAATTAACATTTCCTATTTCCGTATACGAAGAAGCATTCTCCCTGTAATTCTGTTTATCATATCCCACGAGGCATCCCACCTTCACACTGGTTTTATCGTTTGGTTTCAATATCGTGTTTAAAGAAGAATATTTAGTGTTATAAAATATATTCTTGTTTCCCAGTACCGTATAAGCACTGAATAAATCAAGAACATCCGATATATGCGGTTTCTCCATCACCCCGGGTATATCATCTTCCTCACTCCCTTTAATATCAAGATCACCATCACCGCCCGGCATCACATTATTTACATTTCCCAAGAAATAAATCTTGCAGAATTTATTAAAGTTCATGACATTAGTATTTACGGCATATTTCTTATTAGTGCCCCCACCTGTCCTTATGTTACCAAACCAAATATTTTTAACCTTATCCGAAAGACGTAGGTTCAGCGCTATTTTGTCAGTATTTTGTATACCCTTGAGCAGACGATTGTTATTATCGTTCTGTATAACCTCCACTTCCTTTATGGGATACGAAGGCATATTCTTAGATAATAGTTTATATTTCTTATCAAAAAAGTCGTCACCCTCCACCATTATACGTTCAACCTCTTTTCCACCTACACTAATCCGACCTTCGCTACTAACATCGAATCCGGGAAGTTTTGCCAGCATCGACTCAACGTTAATTTCAGTACCATCAGTAAAAAACGAAGTCTTATAAACAACGGTATCGTTCTTCATACGTATGGCTCCTTCGTTAGGATTTATCACCACCTCGTCGAGCATGTTATTCTCTCTTACCAACACTGTCACGAACACATGTCGCAGCATATCGTCTGTAAGTTTCTTTCTCATCTTTTTAAATCCGATAGATGTAAATTCAAGACACATGTTCTCCGTGTCATTAACCTCGATTGAGAATTTACCCTCCTTATCAGTAGAAGTGTATTTTATTAGTTTGTCGGCGTTCAGATCTTTTAAAAGAACATTTACGAAAGGCAGAGGCTGTTGTTTGTCGTCAACAACCTTTCCTATAATGGTGTTCTGAGAAAAAACAACAGATGAACAAAATAGACTTACGAAAAAGAAGATAATACGTAGTGTCATTATATCTTTTATTTATTCCAGCTCTATAGACTTTATCCTTGGCGATGCCACCTCGATGGTAAATTCCTTATCCATCCTGCTAGCTACTCTGTTACCTATCTCGCTGAATGCAGATTTAAATTCACTGATGTATTCTTTCTGCGTCATTACTGGATATCCGCTGTAATCTATTTCCGGCATGGTATAGTTGTTGAAAGAGAAGCCCTTAAGTCGGAAACTAACCTCACGAGTCTGGTCGTAAATCTCAAATATAACACCGTTAAGACCATGAAACTTGTAAGGTCCGTACATCATCGGAATCTCGGGAGAGAACCATGCATAGTAAGTTCTGCCCCTGAATTCGGCAACTGCCTTTATACAGTCGTAATTGTCTATTTTCTTAGTCTCATCAGTTATATTCCAGTTTATAACAGGTCTTTCTTCTATGACAACACACATCTCTTCTTTACCTATTATTCCGCTCACCGACTTGATAGAATCTTTATCAGTAAATATGTTGTAGGTTCTGTCATCTGTAATTTTAACTTTGTAATAGTCATCAGCTAATTCTTCTATTTGATTTAAGCTGTCTGCAGATGATATTAAATTTCTGTATATAAAAAGACTGTTCTTTTTTGAGCTATAGAGCTTACAGTCATAAAAATCGGGAGTACCGAAATTAAGACACATTTCGTAACTGCACATGATATCGAATTTGTACTGTGCTCCTGCAGTTAAAGAATAAAATAATGTTATTATAAATATTAATTTTTTCATGATATAAAAATTATTCTTGTGAGGCATTATATAAGACACCTCATAAGAAATGTAAAATTATCGAAGTACCGAAGTGTTTTTAATCACTTTAACTAAATCTTTAGCTATTTTCTGTGCTTTAGCCGCTATTTCATCACAAGGACCAGTTACAGTGACAGAGAATGTACCGCCAATAACACCTACTCCAGCGTTAACCGTAATAGTAATTGAACATTCAAGCTGAGAAGCTTGCATTAAATTTGTTTCAATAAATTTTTGAATGGTTTCCGTTATCTCTGCATCACTCATGTTAGACACATCTCCCAAATCAAGAGTATAAGAAACAATTTTGTCATTAGATACAATTTCGGATTTTACTAATTTATTAACCGTTGTATTTGCATAACTACTTCCAGCAAATAAAAACATGCCTGAGAGCATTAATAATGAAATTAATTTTTTCATAAGATTTTGATTTTAAAAAGTTATTAAATTACCAATTTATTTTGGTTACTCGTTGGCGGAATTAAATCAGCGCATATTTAACTCTGCCAATGGGTTTG
>JAHHQW010000071.1 GCA_020026195.1 Prevotella sp. | reverse complement strand
ATACTATTATTTTCTTGATATAAAATTGTTCTGTTAGTGGAATTTATTTATATTTGCCATACAAACGTTTTAACATAAAAAGAAAGATATGAAAGGAATGAATAATAAGCGACAGTTAAAGAAGACTATAAACTATGCGTGTAGCGAACTTTTTGCAGAGTGTATGGCTGCCACACTTTATGGCAAATCTAATGCCGAGGATGCAAAGGCTGTAATGGCTTCTATCATGGATATCAACTACGATTTTATTAATCGTGTCTCACATCCGGAGCCCGGAATGAAGGCTGCTGTTTATTATCGTTCTCTTGTAAACGACTTTATAAAACAGACCGACGAAATAATTGACCAAATAAGAAATTTGGGTTAATAAAAAGCGGAGGTATTTTAGATTGTTTGAAAAGATAAAGTCGTAAATATATGTGGAAAAAGATTTGTCGCTGGTTCTTGTATAAGCACTTAGGCTGGACAAAAGAAGTTACTGAAGGATTCCCTGATAAATATATAATATGTTTTGCTCCACATACGAGTAACTGGGATTTCATGATGGGTAAACTGTATGCATGGGCTGAGGATATAGATAGTAATTTTCTTATGAAAAAAGAATGGTTCTTCTGGCCTATGGGCGTAATATTCAGGCACATGGGAGGCATTCCCGTATGGAGATCGAAACATACAAGTATGACGGACAATCTTGCTCGTGAAGCTATGTCAAGAGATTCTTTTCACCTCTGTATTACACCAGAAGGAACACGTTCTCTGAATCCAGAATGGAAAAAAGGTTTCTATTTCATAGCATTGAAGGCACATCTGCCTATTCTTCTCTATGGAGTTGATTACGAAAAGAAACTTATAAAATGTACGCGCACGATAATACCTACGGGTGATGTCGAAAAAGATATGCGTGAGATAAAATTATATTTTAAAGACTTTAAAGGCAGACATCCGGAATTATTTACTATAGGAGATATTTAATGACAATAAAACGTATTTTATTTTTTATTGTTCTGCTATTCTTAGGTGTCAGTACCATTTCCGCTGATGGTACTCCGGAATATAAGGGAAAGCCCTGGACACGAAACTTATCCAAGCCGTATCGATTTACTACAGGCTTGGATAATGTGCATATGTCTGTATGGGCCAGTCATGGTTATTATTATGACGGACGTAAGGAAAAGTGGCGTTTCCAGCGTCCGAAAATGTTCTGTACCACAGAAGATTTGTTTACTCAGACAATTGTCGTACCTTATCTCATACCGATGCTTGAGAATTCAGGCGCTATAGTTTTTACGCCGCGTGAGAGGGGATGGCAGTCTTTTGAAATTATTGTCGATAATGATAACTTAAATTCATCTGGTTATAGCGAAACGGGTAAATGGTATAACACTGACAAAAGAGGATTTGCTCACAACAAAGCTGTATATTTTGATGGAGACAATCCGTTTGAACATGGTACTGCACGCATGACCGAAACATCAGAAGACGGAGACAGAAAAGTTGTATTCATGCCTCGTATACCTGTAGAAGACGAATATCCTGTATATGTTAGTTATCAGACACTTGGAGGGAGTGTCGATGATGCTGAGTATATAGTTTATCATCAGGGCGAGAAGACTGTCGTGAATGTCAATCAGCAGATGGGCGGCTCTACATGGACTTACATAGGAACTTATCGTTTTGACAAGGGACAGAACCAGTATAACATGGTTACTCTTTCTAACAAGAGCAGTCGTAAGGGTGTTGTTACTGCCGATGCCGTACGTTTTGGTGCCGGCATGGGAAATATAATGCGTGGTGGTACTACGAGCGGACTGCCCAGATGTCTTGAGGGTGCGCGTTATTACACACAGTGGGCAGGTGCTCCTTATAAGATTTATGGAGGACGCGAAGGACTGAATGATTATGCCGATGACATAAATTCTCGTTCGCTGTTCACAAACTATCTTGCCGGTGGCTCTCAGTTTGTTAAGGGAACAGAAGGACTTAAGGTCCCGATAGAACTTGTACTTGCTGTTCATAGTGATGCCGGATATAACAAAGACTGTTCTACTCTTATTGGCTCTCTGGGTATATGTACCACAAATACAGACGGAGGTGTGTTTCCTACAGGTGTCTCACGACGTACTTCGTTCAATTATGGTAATGAAATGCTCAATACTCTTAAACACGACATTTCATACCATTTCGGTAAGTGGCATACACGTGGAGTGAACGATAAAAACTATTCTGAAACAAGACTTCCTAAGATGCCTTCAATGATACTGGAGACGTTGTCACATCAGAATTTCTCTGACATACGTTTAGGTGCCGATCCTAATTTCCGTTTTGTAATGGCACGCTCCATCTATAAGACGATGGCTCGTTTTATTGCAGAACAGCATGACCGTAAGGTGACAATACAGCCTCTTGCTCCTGATAATTTTAAAATGAGAATGAAGGGCAAAAACAAGATTGTTCTTTCGTGGAACGAAACGGAAGATCCATTGGAAAAGAGTGCTTCTCCATCGGCATACATCCTTTACACGGCTATTGGCACAGGTGGATTTGATAACGGAAGGCTTGTCAAGGGACGTTCTGTAAAATTAAAATTAGAAAGTGGCGTACTGTATAGTTTCAAGGTAACTGCTGTTAATAAGGGTGGTGAGAGTTTCCCGACAGAAGTCCTTTCTGCAGAACTTAACGGAAAGCATAAGGACAATATACTTATAATTAACGGATTTCACAGACTGTCATCTCCTGCCTATATAAACAATAAGACATTTAAAGGATTTAATCTTACCGAAGACATGGGTATGTGGCGTGGTAAGAATCCTGGATTCTGCGGAGCTCAGATAGATTATAGCACAGACGGAGAGGGTGGTGAAGGTCCTGGCAGTTTAGGTTATAGCGGAGACGAACTTGTAGGCCGTTTCCTTATGGGCAACGAGTTCAATTATGTACGCAGTCATGCCGAGGCTATATCTGCCGCAGGCGAATATAACATACTTAGCTGTTCAAGTCATGCAGTAGACGAGGGTGAGGTTGATCTTGACAAGTTCAAGGTTATTGATCTTATTCTTGGAGAGGAGAAAGACGACGGACGTTCTTTAGTAACCTATAAGACATACTGTCCGTTTATGCGTCAGGCATTGGGAATGTACGTAACGTCGGGTGGTAAACTGCTTGTAAGCGGTTCTAATGTTACAAGCGATCTGCGTGGAATAGATGAAAAAGCCTTTGGTCGTGCATTCCTTAATACAGAGTTTAAAGGTAAAATAAAGACTTCAGGCTCTAATATAAATGCCTTTGGCCGTTCGTTTACGATATACGACACTCCCAACGAACAGCATTATGCCGTGCAGAGAGCAGATATTCTTGCTCCGCTCGGAAAAGCAAAGACACTGATGACATATACAGGCGGATACTGTGCGGCTACAGCTTACGAAGGTAAGACATGGCGCAGTATTGTCATGGGATTTCCTTTTGAGTGCATCAGAAGTTCTAAAGAGCGAAACATGCTCATGAAAGATATGATAGATTATATTTTGTTCAGATAAATTATTACAGAGTAAAAATATATAATAATAAAAACAATAACATTATGTACAAGATTCAGTCAAATGCGTCAGGAACGCGAAGCATCAGTGTAAGCGACAAGCATCTGGAAACATTACGTAAATACCAGCTGTTGCGCAATCTCGTGGACAGTAACGGCATTATCGACGAGAGTGTACTCGATAAATTGAAACTTAATATCAGGGCAATGTTAGAGACAGGCGGTAAGGATAACGATCTTCTTGACCTGTGCCTTGATGTGATCTATAACAACAATATGAAGGCTTTCGGTCTCGAAAAGCTCGTAGCACTCTATCAGAAATGGAACGAAGAGAACCCCGAGAAAACTGAGAGCGAGGTTGCTGAATGAGAGAACTTAACTTAAAAGACTGGCTGCCTACCACTAAGAAGGAGATGAAGATTCGTGGCTGGGAGGAAGCAGATGTCATTCTGTTTTCTGCCGATGCCTATGTAGATCATCCGTCTTTCGGCGCTGCTGTCATCGGGCGTGTGCTCGAAGCTGCAGGCTATAAGGTGGCAATAGTGCCGCAGCCCGACTGGCATGGTGATTTCCGTGACTTTAAGAAATTGGGACGTCCGCGTCTGTTCTTCGGAATAGCACCGGGATGCATGGACTCCATGGTTAATAAATACACGGCAAACAAGCGTCTGCGTTCTGAAGATGCTTACAGTCCTGACGGACGTCACGACTGTCGTCCGGAATATCCTACGATTGTATATACTCAGATTCTCAAGCAGATATATCCTGATGTCCCCGTAATCTTAGGTGGTATCGAGGCTTCTATGCGACGTCTCACACATTACGATTACTGGCAGGATAAGGTGCGCCGCAGTATTCTATGTGATTCGGGTGCCGACATGATTATTTACGGAATGGGTGAACGTCCTATCGTGGAACTTGCACGTCAGATAGAAAGCGGACGACCCGTGAGTGACATACGAGAGATTCCACAGACCGTGTATCTGTCTAAGCCTGAAGATATTCCAGGAGGAATAACAGATGATGACATCGTGCTTCATTCACATGAGGAATGTTTGCAGAATAAGAAAGCTGAGGCCGAGAATTTCCGTCATATAGAGGAAGAATCTAATAAGGTTCATGCTCAGCGACTGTTGCAGCAGACAGGCAACGTGTATGTCGTTGTCAATCCTCCTTACCAGCCTATGTCGACAGAAGAGATGGATGCAGTGTTCGATCTTCCTTACACACGTTATCCACATCCTAAATATAAAGACAAGCGTATTCCTGCTTATGAGATGATAAAACTGTCGGTTAATATTCACCGAGGATGTTTCGGAGGTTGTGCGTTCTGTACAATTTCTGCACATCAGGGAAAGTTCATCGTTTGTCGTTCAAAGGAGAGTATATTGAAAGAAGTGAAGCAGGTTATGGATATGCCCGATTTCAAGGGATATCTTAGCGACCTCGGCGGTCCTTCTGCCAATATGTACGGAATGGGAGGTAAGAACAAAAATCTGTGTGCCAAATGTAAACGACCATCGTGCATTAATCCTAATGTGTGTCCAAACCTCAATGCCGACCACACCAAACTTCTCGACATCTATCATGCGGTCGATTCACTGAAAGGTATGAAGAAGAGTTTCATCGGCAGTGGCGTGCGTTACGATCTTCTGCTGCATCGCGGAAAAGATGAAGTAAGCAATAAGGCGGCTGAACAATACACAAAGGAACTTATTACAAAGCATGTCAGCGGACGACTTAAGGTTGCTCCCGAACATACTTCGGATGCCGTGTTGAAACTTATGCGTAAGCCTTCGTTCAAACAGTTTGAACAGTTTACAGAGATATTCGAACGTATCAATAAGGAGGCTGGTCTGCGCCAGCAGCTCATTCCTTATTTCATAAGCAGTCACCCCGGATGCCATGAAGAGGATATGGCAGAACTTGCAGTAAAGACTAAGAAACTGAATTTCCAGCTTGAACAGATACAGGACTTTACTCCGACACCTATGACCGTAAGTACCGAGGCATGGTATACCGGTTACGATCCGTATACTCTCGAACCAGTGTATAGTGCCAAGACACCGCGTGAAAAACTGGCACAGCGTCAGTTCTTCTTCTGGTATCAGCCGGAGCAGCGCCGCAGTATAGAACAGGAACTCAGACGTATGGGACGTCCTGACCTTATTCCGCAGCTGTATGATTTCAAGCCTTCTGATGCTCCTCACAGAGACAACAGGGACAATGGTAAGAAGGATGGTGGCAGGAGGGAACACTCTCGCAGAGATAATTCTAACAGAGAATACGGTCGTGGCGAAGGTTCGCGCAGAGATTATTATTCAAAAGATAACAGCCGCAGAGAGAATACCTCTAAAGACTATGGTCGCAGGTCGGGCGGTCGCAGCGATAATGCTCCGCGTGATGATTATCATAAGTCTAAGGGTCGTAACACACGACGAAAATAAGAAATTGGTATATGAACATAATAGAACAGTCCGTAATAGGAAAGACAAATGACGATAAGTGCGAAGATGGAATAATCGTTACTGATAATTTCATCGCAGTAATAGACGGCAGCACAAGCAAGTCGCCTTTCTCTTTCCGTCAGGGAATGAGCAATGGCAAGTTATGTATGCAGATGGTAAAGAGTTATATCACTTCAATGCCCGCAGACATCACAATGTCACGTTTCTGCCGTCTGATTACTGGTTACATAGGATTTATATACAATCAGCTTGTAACTGATGTAAACATCATACGTCGTGAACCTACGTTCCGTATGGCGGCATCGGCAGTAATCTACAGTCGTCATCATCGTGAGATATGGATGGTGGGCGACTGCCAGTGCATGGTTCAGCATGTGCATTTTGAGAATAACAAACCATACGAGGAACCCATTGCCGATATGCGTGCGGCATATAACCGTCTTATGATGATGCAGGGAAAAACAATTGCAGAACTTATGGACAATGATGAAGGTCGTGCACATATTCTTCCGCTCCTTGTAAAAGGATGTGCTTATCAGAATGTAACCTACAGTGTAATTGATGGTTTCCCTATACCCGTTGATAAGGTTCGTGTCATCCCCGTTCCAAATAATGCAGAGGTTGTGCTGGCAAGTGACGGATATCCTCATCTGAAACCAACATTAGATGAAAGTGAACGAGAACTGCGACGTCTTATGTCCGTCGATCCTCTGTGCATAAACGAATATCATGCTACAAAAGGACTCAGGCATGGTAACAGCTCGTTTGATGACAGGGCTTACATAAGATTTACTGTATAGAAAAGTGTATGTAAACTAAATAAAAAGAGCTTCCCGGATTGTTCTGGAAGGCTTTTTTTATATACTTTTTTGTGTGAATCTTACATCATAAAAGGGTTGAGGTATTATCCTCTTCTTAACTTATTCATAGCTTTGTGAGCCATGTCATGTGTGTCTGGCAGCTGATGGAATTTGTGATAGCTCACAATCTTTACCGTTACAGAAGAATGTCTTTTCTTTACTTCTATGCAGCGTGCTATCAGGTCGGCATTTGCAACGCCGTCCTTCATATTATCAAAGTTCTGTATATATGCCACATTGGTAAGAAACACTATTGATGAGGCTTCTGGAATGCTTTTCATGGCATGAAGCATTACCTCAAGCATCATTCTGAACTCAGTGGTATCGAAAGATGATATTACGTAGGTGTCGGTAACCATGCCGTTACGTTCCATGATATAGGCACCGCCGCCGGCACGCTCTTTATGAGCATAGTCGCACGAACCGCCAACCCATACATAATAGGTATCGGGATTCATACGTAGTTTTATTTCATTGACATGTCTGTTTGCCATATCTTTATATTATGCAGGTTTCTGTATCAGTCAGCTGCCGTTTTAAGAATGTCTTTTTAGAGCAGAATCTATAGTTCTGTTTTGTCTCCTACTTTACTTATCTGCCAGAATGGAATGTTATGCTGGTCAGTAAATTCTTTCATGCGCCATGCCGATTCGTAGCCCGATGCAACAAAGTGCATTGGAACGAAAAGTCCTGTGTCGAAACGTTCTATAAACTGTCGGCCGCCGCGAGTGTAACCGTTGCCTATGCGTCCGTCAATGGGAAACATCACGAGGTCGAAATGTGTAGTTATCTTAGCAATGTCTTTGAGTTCTCCCAAGAAACGTTTTTCTTCTTTTTCGGGATTCACGAGCATAAATTCTTTACTGAGAATAGTGCCCGGAGCATTCTCGTCGGCAAGAAACTTGGCATACCAGTTGTTAAGGTCACCAGCATGGAATATCATTTTCCCGCAACATTCTATAATCCACGACACACCGCTGTCGTTACTTCCGGTTGCATAAACCTTAATGTTATCGTCCTCCCATTCAGCACCCTTTGCCATCCATACGTCAGCATCCTCTTTCTTAGCACGATGGTGTTTAAGAATATCCTTTGAAAGAATGTATGTGATGTTAAGGGCGGGGTAGAGTTCGCGCCATGTGAATATCTCTTTCGTAAAATGATCTTCGTGAAAATGACTTGAGAATACATACACCGGTTTGGTGGTGTTCTTAAGTATTTCGGGTATCAGATGTTCAGGGTCGAGCCAGAAATCGAATACGATAAGGCATTTCTCGTTATCGAGAACAAATCCGCTGTGAAAGATATATGTAAGTGTCATGTTTAATAATTCGTTAGTAAATATATGGCAGAAGTCATCTGAAGAATGAATATCAGAGGCACTCCGTACTTGAATTTAAGATGCATCGTCTTGTGATGCCACACCTTCATCCCGCACCATGCTCCTATGCTGCCGCCTATTATTGCAGCAGTAATCAGGGTAGCTTCGGGAATACGCCATTGGTTATGTATGGCTTTGTATTTGTCAGCACCATACATTATGAATGTAATGATGTTGATAAGTGCAAGGTATGTGATTATTGCAGTCTGTATGTTCATAAGCATCTGATAAACCGCACAAAGATACTAATAAAAATGATAAAATCTATAATGTGTCGTCATTTTGAAATTGCATATCTTTCTCGAAGAATTCGTAGCAGTGATGCCAATTTAGTAATCAAGTATAAAATTCTTGTTTTGATATTACAAAATTATTTTGCAATCAAAATATCATTTTTCCTTATTAAAAATTGCAAATAAACATATAAATAATTATATTCGCAATAGTTCCTTTAATAATTAATATTATGATTGTAAGAAAATTTTTATTATTGTTTGTTTCTGCTTTTTGCCTTTCATCTATGGCAGAAACCAATCCTACACATCTTGTAGTGTGGGCAAAAGACGGGACTAAAGTCTCTTATTTATTAAATGAGTCTCCGAAAGTAACTTTCTCGGATTACAATCTTGTAATAAAGACCGATGGTGTGGAAGTTAATTACGAGTTATCTCAGATGTTAAGATTAACTTATGAGAATGATGAATTTACCAAAATTGTTAATGTAGAAGGAAAGATGGAGAATCCTTTTACCTTCAATGGTGAAACATTGATGTTCGAAGCTTCAGACACTGAACTCTCAGTCCGGATTGTATCTTCTGATGGTATTTTGGTTTTATCACGTGAAGTTAAAAAAGGAAATACTCTTGCAGTTCCTGTAAGTCGTCTGGCAAATGGATACTATGTAGTAAAAGTAAATGGTATAACCTATAAAATATTGAAGAAATGAAAAAATATATATTAATTCTATTTGTAATATTTGCTTCGCTCGTTTCATTTGATGTCATGGCGCAAAATGAAAACAGAGTGTATGTATACCACGATAATGTTACAGATGTTTTTCCCATAACAAGTATTGATAGTATTACCTATGTAGTTGAAGACGGCATCATGTCTCAAGTATTATGGACAAAAGAGAATGTCTATAAAAATCCCGTAAACTTCGTAGACAGTATAGGATTTGAGACACCTTGTAATTTTCTTAAAGGTGAAATAAAGAGTTTTTCTAATGT
>JAHHQW010000070.1 GCA_020026195.1 Prevotella sp. | reverse complement strand
TAGGTAATAATCCAAAGTGAAAGAATTTATCCCCATGATTTATCTACTGAGCCAATATATCTTTACAGCATGAGCTTCTTCCATTTCCTTATTTTTGTACGGAATGTACCGAAGGGTGCCACGGTATTGACGTGTATGAACTTACAGACCTCCCATACTGCCGATTTAGTAGCATTGTCAGCCCATTGGCGTTTGTGAGGAGTAAAAAGTTCTTCGTAGGACATGGAATCAATCATTTCATAAATACCCCTTATGTTCATGTCAAGTGCTGTCCTGAGCTGATGGACCGACATCCCGGCATAGGTATCCGTGAACCACTGATACAGTGCCCCAAGCCGGTTCCATCCGAACTGGTCGGAAGGAGTACTTACTTCCATGCCGTTTCTCTCATCCTGCTCCCACTTCAGTAACAAGGTAGTCCAGCCCACCTGATAGGCTAAGTTCTCTGCCGGAGTACGGTCAACTCCATCAGCACGGAGATCCTTCATCTCTTCCGGAACATCATCAAACTCAGCAATGAATTTAGCGTAGCCCTTTCTGATTTCGTCTTTCAGTTCCTCTTTGCTGCCATATACTTTCATAAACAACTATGATTAAATATGTGAACTGTAACAAAGCAATCCTCACGGTTATGGCGAGAGAATGCCGTTAAGGTATGTAGATAAAAAAAGAACAACCCTTTCGGATTGTTCTGTTGTACGTCTGCAGGGGTTCGAACCCTGGACCCTCTGATTAAGAGTCAGATGCTCTACCAACTGAGCTACAGGCGCATCATTTATTTCTCAAATGCGGTTGCAAAGGTATGACATTTTTTTTAATCCTCCAAAAATATATCAAAAATAATTTTATTTATAGTATATATTGTCCGTTTCGTATTCAAAAATGCACTACCTTTGCATGCAGTTGATTAACGCACATACTACGTAAAAATAAATATATAGAAACACATGGACCAGAAAACTCTAAAACTCTTTTACGAAAAAAATATAGAAGACAAGACCAACGAAATACGCGAACGCAAGAAACGCGGTCGTCTGTTCGTGACATCAGAACTTACCACGTTCGCCATTGCCGTGGGATTCTTCATCCTTTACGTCTCAGACTTCTCGAATGCCACATACGCCATATACCTCTCGCTGCTGTTCCTTATCCTCTACATCGTTTCGATGAAACTCGACACAAGGAACTCTAAACACATCGAGGTGCTGGAATCATGGCGCGACGTATATATTAAGGAGAAGAAATATCTGGAACGCGACTATTCGCAGTTTGATGCCGGAGAACGATACGCACAGTCAGACCATCCCTTCACGTTCGACATGGACATCTTCGGACACGAGTCACTCTTCAACCGCATATCACGCGCCGTAACGACTGGCGGCAGCGACCGACTGGCAGAGATGCTCGGAACACTGCCCGAAGACTCGGAAGAGGTGATAAGAAAACGCGAGGCACAGAAAGAGATAGCCCTCGACGAGACATGGCATACCGGATTCTTAGCCTTAGGCGAAAGAGTAGGGCGTGCTGCCAAACAACGCGAACCACTTTTGGACAGCAGTCGTGTGGAGAAGGCACTCCTTGAGATAAACAAGATGCAGATATCATCGTTTGCCATGAAACCACTGTCACTGATTATAGTATTCATGTCGTTTGCAGGTTTCATCACCACGATACTGATGTCAGTATTCTCCGACCTCCCCTCGTCAGTTCCCACCACATGGGGCGTGCTGCAATTCTTCGCAATATTAATGTTTACAGGAAAGACATTAGGAAAGGTAAGCAAAGCCGTCAATATTCTGCATAAACAGCTCGGCGTGTACATCAAAATAGTGGAACACATAAACAGTAAGACGTTCGAGGCAGAAAACAACCGTAAGATAGCAGATGCCCTCTTCGGCGAAGAAAGTAACTGTCTGGAATCATTTGCCGCCCTTTCCAACATACTGAAAGGATTAGACCGCAGAGGAAATGTCCTCGGACTGATGATATTCAATATCCTTTACGCAAGCGATTACTTTCTGCTGCGCAAGTTTCTCAAATGGAAACAGACCAATCTGCCGTATGTAGGAAAATGGGTGAAGGCCGTAAGCGAGATGGATGCCACCGTGTCGATGGCAGTGTACAGATATAACAACCCGACATTGCACGATGCACGTGTTGAGGATGCCGACAAGATAATCTATGAAGCAAAAGAGATATACCACCCGTTCATTGGAGCATCGGCGGTGAGAAACGATTTCTCTATCAAAGACAACAACTATTACATAATAACAGGAGCCAACATGGCAGGAAAGAGTACGTTCCTGCGCACATTAGGCATCAACTACATCATGGCAGTGAACGGAATGCCCGTGTCGGCATCAGAAATGCACGTCTCGGTGTTCAATCTGTTCAGCAGTATGCGTACCACCGACGATCTGACCCACGGAATATCCTACTTCAATGCCGAACTGCTGCGACTGAAACAACTTATTGCCAACTGTAAACAGGCAGGGCACACGCTGATAATACTCGACGAGATACTAAAAGGTACAAACTCGCTCGACAAACTGAACGGTTCGCGTCTGTTCCTTCAGGAAATATCACGACTGCCGGTATCGGGAGTGATAGCGACACACGACCTCGAACTATCAAAATTAGAGAACGAACGCTTCCATAACTATTGTTTTGAAATCAATCTCAGCGATAAGATAACATATACGTATAAGATAACACAGGGAGTGGCAAAGAATCAGAATGCAACCTATCTGCTGCGCAACATAATCAAAGATATTTGATTTATAACAAGAAGTGTGCGCACACAGAAGAAAATACAACAGCATAAGTTTGCACAGAAGTAATAATTTACATATCTTTGCGTTACTAATAAGTGTATCAATATTTAATTTAACTTATAATTATGGTAGATTACAAATCATTAGGCTTGGTAAACACACGCGATATGTTTTCCAGAGCCGTTGATGGCAACTATGCTATCCCCGCATTCAACTTTAACAACCTCGAACAACTTCAGGCTATAATTAAAGCATCTTCAGAACTCCGCTCACCGGTTATCCTCCAGGTATCTAAGGGCGCTCGTAACTATGCTAACCCTACACTTCTTCGTTACATGGCACAGGGTGCTGTTGAGTATGCAAAGGAATTAGGATGTAAGCATCCTGAAATCTGTCTGCACCTCGACCACGGAGATTCTTTCGAACTCTGCAAGGACTGTGTTGACATGGGCTTCTCTTCAGTTATGATTGACGGTTCAGCTCTTTCATTCGAAGACAACATCGCTCTTACAAAGAAGGTTGTAGAATACGCTCATCAGTTCGACGTAACAGTTGAAGGTGAACTTGGTGTTCTCGCTGGTGTTGAAGACGAGGTTAGTGCAGAAGAATCACACTATACACGTCCCGAAGAAGTTATCGAATTCACATCTAAGACAGGTGTTGACTCACTCGCTATCTCTATCGGTACAAGCCACGGTGCTTACAAGTTCACACCCGAACAGTGCACAGTAGATCCTCAGACAGGTCGTCTTGTTCCTCCTCCATTGGCATTCGACGTTCTCGAAGAAATCGAGAAGAAGCTCCCCGGATTCCCTATCGTTCTCCACGGTTCTTCTTCAGTTCCTCAGGAATATGTTGACATCATCAACGCTAACGGTGGTAAGCTGAAGGCAGCCGTAGGTATTCCCGAAGAACAGCTCCGCAAGGCTACAAAGAGTGCTGTATGTAAGATTAACATCGACTCAGACTCTCGTCTTGCCTTCACAGCAGCAGTTCGTAAGGTATTCAACGACAAACCCGCTGAATTCGATCCCCGTAAGTACTGCGGTCCCGCTCGTGACCTCATGGAAGAAATGTACAAGCACAAGATCGTTAACGTTCTTGGTTCTGATCATAAACTCGCTAACTGCGAATAATAAAGTTAGCATACTCCTTTTTAATATACAGAGGCTCGGTATTTATTTACCGGGCCTTTTTTGTTATCATGCCCCAAATATTGATAAATTTTAAATCTTATAATTTCTTTGTTACGAATATAATATATATCTTTGCCAACAGATAAAGAAATAAATTGTTGCTTTAAAACAGCACAACGAAGGGGTGCAACGCTTTGAGAGGCTTTGCTGAGATTATACCCGTATAACCTGATGCAGATAATGCTGCCGTAGGGAAACCGACCTTGAGTTTATTTGTCGGTTCGTTTCTATACTCGTATCTCTTTTCCCTTTTCATTGTATTTGTTTGTGGCATCAAGTTTTAAACAAACAGATTATGAAAAAGTACATAAGCACTCTTACTATTGCAGGTTCTGACAGTGGCGGCGGAGCTGGCATTCAGGCCGACCTTAAGACTATGTCGTCGCTGGGAATGTATGCTGCCTCGGTCATTACTTCGGTTACGGCACAGAACACCTGCGGCGTAACTGCCATCCACGTTATTCCTGCCGATGTCATTGCAGAACAGATAAAAGATGTAATGACAGACATCGAACCCGTTGCCGTGAAAGTAGGTATGCTTAATGACTGTGCAACGATGAATGTTGTTGCCGATACTCTTAAGCAGTATGAGATACGACATCTTGTAATCGACCCCGTGATGGTTGCGACATCCGGCGACCGCCTTATGAAAGAGGATGCCATAAACACATTTATCGAACGACTGCTGCCGATGGCGGATGTCCTTACGCCTAATCTTCCCGAAGCAGAGATTCTTGCAGGGATGAAGATTGAGAATAAGGATGATGTATATGCCGCTGCCGCGAAAATCATTGACAGAGGATGCGAGACGGTGCTTATAAAGGGCGGACATTCGGAAGGAAAAGACAAGACAGACTATTTATTCTATAAGAAGGCAGACGGCACACGTGACGTAAAGTCATACACATGCGAAATGGTAGACACAAAGAACACACACGGCACCGGATGCACATTGTCTTCTGCCATTGCCTCATATCTTGCAAAAGGTCTGCCGATGTGCGAGGCAGTAGGCGAGGCAAAGAATTATGTCACAGCTGCACTTAAGGCTGCCGCCGACGTAGAAATCGGACACGGTCACGGTCCGGTAAATCATTTTCATAATCCTATAGCTTTAATTAAGAAATGAAACAGATTCAGTTCATAACAAATCCGTGCAGTCATTTTACTCTCCGCGAAGAAGTTGAGATGGCACTGCGTGGCGGCTGCATGTGGGTGCAGCTGCGAATGAAAGATGCCACAGACGAAGAAGCAGAGAAGGCAGCACTCGACATACAGGCTCTCTGTAAGGAGTACCATGCCACATTCATAATAGACGACCGTGTGGAACTGGTGAAGAAGATTCAGGCCGACGGCGTGCATCTTGGAAAGAACGACATGCCCGTGAGCGAGGCCCGTAAGATTCTTGGCGAGGCATTTATAATAGGTGGAACGGCAAACACAATAGACGACATCCGTAATCTGGCACGTCAGAAAGTGGATTACATCGGCTGCGGACCGTTCCGCTACACTACGACAAAGAAAAATATCTCTCCGCTTATTGGTCTTGACGGATACCGACGACTGATGAAGCAGATGCATGACGAATACATCGAGGTGCCCGTAGTTGCCATCGGAGGCATCACGTACGACGACATCGCCGACATAATGCAGACAGGCGTCGACGGCATTGCTATAAGCGGTGCCGTGATAAATGCAGAAAATCCCGAAGAGGAAATGAAGAGAATGATAGAATTTTAAAATTTACACTAAATAGAAAGACTATGGACAATAACATTAAGTTTACTTATCCCGGTTCAGAAAAAGTTTACATGAACGGTAAGTTGTTTCCAGAGATCCGCGTCGGAATGCGTAAGATTTCTCTTACACCTACCGTAACTTTCGTTGACGGAAAGAAAGTAATGGAAGAAAACGACCCCGTATACGTTTACGATACGAGTGGTGCTTACAGCGATCCTAATATCGAAATAGACATAGAGAAGGGACTGCCTAAGATTCGTAAGGAATGGACTAAGGACAGAAAGCCCGGACAGACACAGATGTATTTTGCCAAGCACGGCATCATAACACCTGAAATGGAGTACGTCGCTATTCGTGAGAACATGAACTGCGAGGCTCTCGGCATTAAGACTTACATCACACCTGAGTTCGTTCGTAACGAGGTGGCTGAAGGACGTGCCGTAATTCCAGCCAACTTCAACCATACTGAGTCGGAACCGATGATTATCGGTAGCGAGTTCCTTGTTAAGATTAACACCAACATCGGAAACTCAGCCACGACATCAAGTCTGAAGGAAGAAGTAGACAAGGCAGTATGGAGCTGCAAATGGGGCGGCGACACACTGATGGACCTTTCAACAGGAAAGCAGATACATGAGATTCGTGAAATGATTCTCCGTAACTGTCCTACACCTGTGGGAACAGTTCCTATGTATCAGGCATTCGAGAAAGTGAACGAGAAGGCAGAGGACCTCTCATGGGAGGTATTCCGCGATACACTTATCGAACAGGCAGAGCAGGGTGTAGACTACTTTACAATCCACTGCGGCATTCGTCTGAAGAACATTCATCTTGCAGACAAGCGTCTTACGGGTATGGTAAGCCGTGGCGGCAGCATCATCTCTAAGTGGTGTCTTACACACAAGAAGGAAAGTTTCCTGTACGAACACTTCGACGACATCTGCGACATCTGCGCTAAATATGACGTGGCAATCTCTCTCGGTGACGGTCTGCGTCCCGGCAGTACACACGATGCCAACGACGAAGCTCAGTTTGCTGAACTCGACACTATGGGCGAACTCGTAACACGCGCATGGAACAAGAACGTACAGGCATTCATCGAAGGTCCCGGTCATGTGCCTATGCACAAGATTAAGGAGAACATGGAACGCCAGATAATCAAGTGTAAGGCAGCTCCGTTCTATACACTCGGTCCGCTTGTAATTGATATTGCTCCGGGTTACGACCACATAACAAGTGCCATCGGTGCCTCAATGATAGGCTGGTTCGGTACTGCTATGCTCTGCTACGTAACACCGAAAGAACATCTTGCACTGCCTAACAAACAGGACGTACGCGACGGTATCATCACTTACAAGATTGCAGCACACGCAGCCGACCTTGCAAAACAGCATCCCGGTGCCGACGTACGCGACAATGCGATAAGCAAGGCTCGTTATGACTTCCGCTGGAAAGACCAGTTTAACCTGTCACTCGACCCCGAACGCGCATTCGAATACTTCAAGACATCAAACAAGGACAACACTCAGTACTGTACTATGTGCGGACCTAACTTCTGTGCCGCACGTATCAGTCACTCTCTGAAGAACTGTTCTTACGGAAAAGAGTCAGACGAAAACAAATAATAACAACATAACTTAATAAACACATAAACAAAATGATCGAAACAAAAGTTTCAAGAGGTATTATTTCAACATACTTCGACAAGTTAGAAAAGAACCTCGAACTCGATGCAGCCATCGTAGGCGGTGGTCCTTCAGGTATCGTTGCAGCTTATTACATTGCAAAGGCTGGTCTTAAAGTAGCACTGTTTGACCGTAAACTTTCACCCGGTGGCGGTATGTGGGGTGGTGCCATGATGTTCAACCAGATTATCATTCAGGAAGAAGCTATCGACATCATCAAGGAATTTGGTATCAACTACGCTCCTTATCAGGACGGTCTCTATACAATGGATTCTGTAGAAAGTACATCTGCTCTTCTCTACAAGGCCGTACACGAAGGTGCTACTATCTTCAACTGCTATTCTGTAGAGGATGTTATCTTCAAGAACAATGTAGTAACCGGTGTTGTAGTAAACTGGACTCCCGTTCTGCGCGAAGGTCTGCACGTTGACCCGCTGAACATCTATGCTAAGTGCGTAATCGACGGAACAGGTCATGACAGCGAAATGTGTAAGGTCGTTGCAAGCAAGAACGGCGGTACAAAACTTGCTACATCTACAGGCGGTGTAATCGGCGAGCGTTCACTCGACGTGACAGAAGGTGAGAAGATGGTTGTTGAAGGAACAAAGGAAATCTATCCCGGTCTTTATGTCTGCGGTATGGCTTCTTCTGCCGTTGCCGGAACTCCCCGTATGGGACCTATCTTCGGCGGTATGATTATGTCTGGTAAGAAGGTTGCCGACATGGTTATTGCTAAGTGCAAGAAATAAATTAAACCTACTCATAATGTCCGGCAGATTAGTTTCTGTCGGACTTTTATTATTATCCATGATACGTATTGTAATCACTCCCGACCATTCTGTAGATAACGAGGCACAGCGGATAAACGAACTGCTGCGTGAGAGGTTCGACATTCTGCATCTGCGTAAGCCTGCGTGGACGGCAGACGAATGCCGCAGTCTGCTCGACGAGATAGACAGTTCGCTGTACGACCGTATAGTTATCCACGATTTCTATGAGTTATACACAGAGTATAATCTCCGAGGAATACATCTCACGGGGCGTCATCCCGGTATTCCCGAAGAAATGACCGTCAGACATCTGTCATGCTCTTGTCACAGTCTTGAAGAGGTGCAGGCGCGTAAGTCAGACATGAACTATCTTTTCCTAAGTCCTATATTTAACAGTATCTCAAAGCACGGATATAAGTCACCGTTCCCATACGAAATGCTGAAGGATGCAGCCGCACGTGGTATCATAGACAGTAAAGTCATTGCCTTGGGCGGAGTAACAGAGTCGAAAATACCAGAGTTAGAGGACATCGGTTTCGGAGGTTATGCCATGCTGGGCAATGTGTGGGAATAGATAGGTGTTTGTAAACAAATGTAGTGTACTGAATAAGTTGACACAAACAGACATACAAAACTAATAATCAGCGACATTTGTACGATAAATAAATCAGACATCACATAAGATTTGTATCGTATATATTTTTTTGTTAAATTTGTGATGTCAAAACAAACATATACATGGAAAGAACAGATGATAAAAGAAGTCTTTATGTGCCGGAAGATGATTTCGTATATTCAGCCATAAAGACCATAACCAACATAATGGATAAGAAATATCTTGACCCGGTAGTTGGTTTTTTCTTTCCGGCATTAGGCGATACACTGATGTCGGTACTTATCATCCCGTATCTTTACATATCGGTGTTTAAGATTAAGTCACTCGGACTTACGCTTGCCATAATACTTAATACACTTGTAGATGTCATCGTGGGACTTATTCCTTACGGAATAGGCGATATACTGGATATCTTTAATCGTTCATATTCAAAGAACCTGCGACTTATAGACGGATTCATCAGGCGTGATGAGAAGGTTGTGAAAGAAGTAAACCGTAAGGCGTGGATTTTTGCAGTACTGATAGCTGTGTCGTGTGTCGTAATTTATTTTATGTTCAAACTGATGCTTTCGCTTGTCATGGGCGGCTATCATTTTATAGCTTCGCTGTTTGCTTAAAAAATCTGCATCTGTAGTCTTTTACATTAATAAGGAATATATTAGTATATAATTATAGAAGGATATACTAATATAATTTGTATATGCGTAAATTACAGACATCAGTAAATACATAATAACAGATAAGAGCATTATGCCTACATGTTTTTTATGTCACTTTTTGGCTCAGTAGATAATCAATGGGGATAGCCATATAGCTTAGCGATTCTAAA
>JAHHQW010000007.1 GCA_020026195.1 Prevotella sp. | reverse complement strand
AGGTAATAATCCAAAGTGAAAGAATTTATCCCCATGATTTATCTACTGAGCCGTAGTGAGTTTATAATGACACTTCCTGTATAATACAACTATACATATATAAAATATGAGGCATGATGTATGGTAAATCCGCATCATGCCTCTTTTTTATGGATAAAAACTATTTGTCTTAGAGGAAACGATAAAGGCAATGTCTCTTATTGCTCTTAAATGTCTTTGCATATGCATTGATAATGTAAAGACGTTTGTATGAATTTGTGTTATTATAACTTGTAACAAATATTACAGTTGCAAAATATTATAAAAACAAAAGAACCGACATCCATAATAGATATCGGTTCTTTTAAGCGGTGCGTACGAGACTCGAACTCGTGACCTCCTGCGTGACAGGCAGGCATTCTAACCAAGCTGAACTAACGCACCATCAGTTGTTTTTTCTGATTTGCGGTTGCAAAGGTAATGATATTTTTCTTTCCTCCAAAATATTTGGCAATTTTTTTACAAAAAATATTGCATTAACGTTGCATCTACATATTTTTCTCCATCAAATAACCAGTTTTTGAGCTTTGCATCGCTTTCAAAACCACTTTTTTCAAATAAAGATATAGAACGCGCATTGTTGTTTGGTACTATAGCATAAATTTGTCTAAGGTGTAGTATATGTGAAGCATACTTCTTTAAATATCTTAGTGTAGCTGCTGCATATCCTTTGTGACGGAATTCTTTCATTATGACGATGCCTATTTCTGCACGACGATGTGAAGGATTAAAGTCTACAACGTCTGTGATACCAACAACATTTCCTTCCTCGTTTTCTATCATTAGGCGTACCTGTTTGTCGGTGTATATATCGCCTGTTATACTTGACATGTATTCATGTAGCATAAACTTGGAATACGGAACGTTGGTAATGCCTACGTCCCAGAGATTAAAATCGTTTTCAATCTTAT
The DNA here is from genome assembly GCA_020026195.1 of Prevotella sp. Lineage (GTDB taxonomy): Bacteria > Bacteroidota > Bacteroidia > Bacteroidales > Bacteroidaceae > Prevotella. The sequence continues at coordinate 57,747 of JAHHQW010000007.1, read as the reverse complement.
AGAGAAGTTCCAAATCTTCAGGCTCTACGGCTCTTAATAGTACAATTGATTTACTGTCGTTATACATTATTCAAATATTTCGTTCTGTGTAATGATAGTGTTGGTACTACCGTGATACAGACCTATGGATGTTGTATGGTCTGGCTTTTCTGAGAATATGTTAAGTATTTCTTCGTATGAATATGCTTCTGTGTCGTAAACAATATATTTACTCTTTGCTCCTGTAATTTCTTTGATCTGATGATGACCATGTGGAAGAGAAGTACTGTCGCCTTCGAAGAACTGTGAAGTAAGTCCTTTCTCTGAAGCTAATATACGACATTTGTCGAGCATTTCTTTTCTACCTACGAAAACATATAGTGGATTCTCTCTTTTATTCTTAGAAACGAAGCCAAGACTCTTTCGTATAAGGTCGGTCTGCATTTCAATGAGAGCAAAGAAAGCTTTTACGAATATAGCAAGTTTTATTGGTATGCTTATAAAGAAACTTATGTGTCCGTAGTGTTTGCGGAAATATATAAGCATGGCTTCATAGAACACATGTACATAACGGAACGATGACTTATGCGTACTCTCGCCTTTGTAATGAAGAATCTTTGTAGGAAGATACCAGTTATCATAGCCTGCATCTAAAATGCGGCATGACATATCTATATCCTCTCCGTACATGAAGAAATCCTCGTCTACAAGTCCTGTTATGTCGAGTGTCTTTTTGCGCATCATGCAGAAAGCTCCGCTGATAACTTCTATCTTCTGCGGAGTTTCCCATGGAAGATAACTCATGTAGTACTTTCCGAAACGGTGACTCTTTGGGAATTTAGCACAAAGGCCGCACATCTTATAGAATGCCGTCATAGGTGTTGGACGTCCGCGTCTCGATTCCATGGCATCTCCACCATCGCATTTAAGCATTCTTACGCCAAGGCCACCTGATTGCGGATGTTCGTCCATAAACTTAATACATTCTCTGAAAGTATTTTCTCCGACAATGGTGTCAGGATTAAGCATAAGTACGTATTCGGCAGTACTGCGGCGTATGGCAATGTTATTTGCTTTCGCGAATCCTAAGTTGTGATTGCTTTCTATAAGTTTTACGTCGGGAAAATTTTTACGAATATAATCTACCGAATCGTCCTGTGAATGATTGTCTACTACATAAACATCTGCATCAATACCGCGAATGGCACGCTGTACGCTGTACAGACACTGAGTGATGTAATGACGTACGTTATAGTTTACTATTATTATCGAGAGTTTCATTCTTTACAGTCCTCCATTTCTTTCTTTAAGCGTTCTGCTGACGGAAATATCAGGAACATACACAGGAAAGTTATGATGCTCATATATCCGAATGCCACATTCATAAAGACATAATATAATAATGTATTGACAGTCATCAGTACACATAATATAGAAAGGCGTATTACACTCCACAGTCTTAGTGCTGTTTCACCACCCAGTCTGACGCTGCGCTTTATAAAACCAAATTTAAATGTTCTGAGTACTACGGGGATTGAGCATATTGTTATAAGTTCCATTGTCGTAGCTGTCGCGAATTCTGTTTCGCCATATGCTGCAATAATGCCAGATTCTAAGATGTCAAATTCAAACAGTACGACCATTATGAGCGAAACTGCAAGCGTAGAATAGAATAAAGTCTGTAAAATTTTATTGGTCTTTTTCATCTTATTATTGTTTATCCTTTAAAAGGAACGCGGTTTATTATAGAACGTCCTAAGGTTACTTCGTCTGTGTATTCTATCTCGCCTCCGACAGATATGCCTCGTGCTATTACAGAAACTTTTACACTGCTTGTTGCTGTAAGACGTTTAGATATATAGAAGTTTGTGGTGTCGCCTTCCATGGTTGATCCAAGGGCTAATATCACTTCGTTAACATTACCTTGCTTAACTCTTTCTATCAGTGAGTCTATCTGAAGGTCAGACGGACCTATACCGTCCATTGGTGAAATGACTCCTCCAAGTACATGATACAGCCCGTTATACTGGCGTGTGTTTTCAATGGCCATTACATCCTGAATGTTTTCTACCACACATACGGTTGTCGCATCTCGTCTGTCATCACTGCATATCGGACATACATCTTCATCGCTTATGCTGTGACATACGCTGCAATATTTTACGTTTTGTATAAGGTCGGATATTGAGTTGGCAAATGCCAGTACATCTTCCTTGTCGCGACGCAGCAGATGTAACACGAGTCTGAGTGCTGTGCGTCTTCCGACTCCGGGTAGTTTTGAGAACTCGTTTACAGCCTTTTCCAATAGTCGCGATGGATATTGTTGCATCATTTTTTGTTTTTGGGACAAAGATACCAACTTTTAAATTATTAATATTATGTTGCACTATTTTTATCTCTGTATCTGTCATTATGGCATAATTATATGATGGTATAATTTTTGGACTATGATTGATGAGAACAATATATAAATAGAATTACGAAAGGAGAATTAAAATGACATTTGACAAATTTACAATTAAAGCGCAAGAACTTATACAAGAAGCTGTTAGCGCTGCACAGCGTAATAGTCAGCAGAGCGTAGAACCTGTTCATCTGCTTAAGGGAGCGATGGTAAAGGCAAAGGACGTTACTGACTTTATATTTAGTAAGGTAGGTGCCAGTATGGCGCAGATAGAGACTCTTGTAGATCGAGAGATTTCTCATCTTGCAAAGGTCCATGGTGGCGAACCTTATTTAGGAAACGATACTGTCCAAGTATTACAGAAAGCAGAGGAAATATCTTCTAAGATGGGAGATGAGTTCGTAAGTGTAGAGCCTGTGCTTATGGCTCTGCTTATGGTGAACTCTACTGCATCACGTATAATGAAAGATGCAGGAATGACCGAAAAAGGAATACGTACTGCAATAGAAGAACTGAGAAAAGGACAGAAGGTTAATTCACAGTCAGCAGATGATAATTATCGTTCGCTCGAAAAGTATGCAAAGAATCTTGTAGAGCAGGCACGTGCAGGAAAACTTGATCCTGTAATCGGACGTGATGAAGAAATACGTCGTGTACTACAGATTCTTAGCCGTCGTACGAAGAATAATCCTATATTAATAGGTGAACCGGGTACAGGTAAGACCGCGATAGTAGAAGGTCTGGCACAGAGAATAGTAAGTGGTGATGTTCCAGAAAATCTTAAGAACAAACAGCTTTTTTCGCTCGATATGGGTGCACTTGTTGCCGGTGCCAAATACAAGGGTGAGTTTGAGGAACGACTCAAGAGTGTTATCAAAGAAGTTACGGACAGTGACGGAGATATAATTCTGTTCATCGATGAAATTCATACATTGGTGGGAGCCGGAGGAGGAGAAGGCGCTATGGATGCAGCTAATATCCTTAAACCAACTCTTGCACGTGGTGAACTAAGAAGTATCGGTGCTACTACACTTAACGAGTATCAGAAGTATTTCGAAAAGGATAAAGCTTTGGAACGTAGATTCCAGACTGTAATGGTTGATGAACCAGACGAAATGAGTGCTATTAGTATTCTTCGTGGTCTGAAAGAACGTTATGAGAATCATCATAAAGTACGTATTCAGGACGATGCATGTATTGCAGCTGTTCAACTTTCTGAGAGATATATTTCAGACCGATTCTTACCTGATAAGGCAATCGACCTTATGGATGAGGCTGCTGCAAAACTTAGGATGGAACGTGACTCAGTTCCCGAGGAACTTGATGAGATAACTCGTAAACTTAAACAGTTAGAGATTGAGCGTGAAGCAATCCGTCGTGAGGGAGATGCTCCTAAGATAGCAAATCTTGATAAACAGATTGCTGATTTGCGTGAGGAAGAAAAGTCTTATCGTGCTAAATGGAATGGTGAGAAAGAACTTGTAAATCGTATTCAGAACGATAAGCAGCAGATGGAAAATTTACGTTATGAGGCACAGCGTGCTGAACGCGAGGGCAATTATGAACGTGTTGCTGAGATTCGTTATAGCAAGCTGAAGAGTCTGGAAGATGACATCGTGAATATTCAGAAACAACTTCATCAGACGCAGAATGGCAAGGCGATGATACGTGAGGAAGTAACAGCAGATGATATTGCAGAGGTTGTAAGTCGCTGGACAGGTATTCCGGTTACAAAGATGATGGCAAGCGAACGTGAGAAACTTCTGCATTTGGAAGAAGAACTTCATAAGCGTGTTATTGGTCAGGATGAGGCTATCCAGGCTGTAAGTGATGCTGTACGTCGTTCGCGTGCAGGTCTTCAGGATCCGAAGCGTCCGTTGGCATCGTTCATTTTCCTTGGAACTACTGGTGTAGGTAAGACTGAACTCGCAAAAGCTTTGGCAGATTTCCTCTTTAACGATGAAACCATGATGACTCGTATTGATATGAGCGAGTATCAGGAAAAGTTCAGCGTGTCTCGTCTTATCGGAGCGCCTCCCGGATATGTAGGATACGACGAAGGTGGTCAGCTGACAGAAGCAGTGCGTCGTAAACCTTACAGTGTCGTATTATTTGATGAGATAGAGAAGGCTCATCCAGATGTATTCAACATACTTTTACAAGTGCTGGATGACGGACGTCTTACAGATAATAAGGGCAGGGTGGTAAACTTTAAGAATACCATCATAATAATGACTTCAAACTTAGGCAGTGCTTTCATTCGTGAGAAACTTTCTGAAATCAATCCTAATAATAAGGAAGAGAAGATAGAAGAAACAAAGAACGGTGTTATGGAAATGCTGAAGAAGACAATTCGTCCTGAGTTCCTGAATCGTATTGATGATATAATAATGTTCCTGCCGCTTACTAAGGAACAGATTGCCGATGTGGTTCGTCTGCAGATGAATTCTGTTACAAAGATGCTTGTACACCAGGGCTTTACACTTGATGTTACTCCTGCTGCAATCGATTTTATTGCAGAAATGGGATATGAACCAGAGTTTGGTGCACGTCCTGTAAAGCGTGCTGTTCAGCGTTATCTGCTTAACGATTTGTCGAAGAAGATATTGTCTGGAGACGTGTCAAGAGATAAGCCTATAAAGGTTGATGCCGATGAAAACGGACTTGTATTCGAAAACTAATTAATAGTATCTGATATTAACGGACTGATCATTTATTTGGTCAGTCCGTTTTTTGTTTGCTTAACTGTACCCGTTTCTTTGAGTTTACGCAAAAAAGATTTATTTTTGTAACATCATAAAAAGAAACAGTTTATAAATGATGAAAAAGATATTCATGTTATTAGGTGCATTTGTATTGCTGTGCAGTCAGGTGCCACACGACACTTTTTTAAGAGGAAAAGTTAAAGGCTTTGTATCCGACGACTCATTGTGGATATGGAGCGCTACAGGAAAAGATACCATTGCAGCTCCTAATGGAGAGTTTACTTATCAGTTTAAGGAAGAACATCCTGGTATGGTTAGAATATTCAAATATCCGAAAACTTTTGCAGATGGAAAGATGGAGGCTTTAAGGATGAATCCTATTTCACTGCTTATGTTCCCAGGACAATCTCTTGAATTCAGTGGTGACTTTGATTCGTACAGCATAACGGGAAATGCCTTTTATGAAGAGTATAACAGGGTTAAGAATATGCTCAGTCACGAAGACAGTGTGCGTATAAGCATCAATAAAGAGTATATGCAGCTGATGAGAGCAGAAGCTCCGCGCAATGAGATAATGAGTAAGTTTGAAGAACTTAAGGAGGCAGATGCAAAACTTCACGAACGCATGAAGGAATACGTTGACGGGCACATGGACTCTTACGTATCTTTATTTCTGTTGTACAAATATCGTCCGCAGTTTGGAGAGAAGTACATGGATAAATTCACAGAGAAAATAAAGAACGGTGAACTTAAAGAAATGTATACAGAACTGTCATCGCATTATGCTAAAATGGCAGCACGAAGAGCAGCGGCATCTGTTATAAAAGAAGGAAAGACAGCTCCAGATTTTCTGTTGAAAGATATTAATGGTAAAGACTTCGCTTTATCTTCACTTCGTGGTAAATACGTTGTACTTGATTTCTGGGGTTCATGGTGCGGATGGTGCATCAAGGGTATTCCTGAAATGAAGAAGATGTATGAAAAATATAAGGACAGATTAGAGATTGTAGGTGTAGACTGCAGAGATTCTGAGCAGACATGGAAAGATGCTGTAAAAAAGTACGACCTGAAATGGACGAACGTAATAAACAATACGGAAAGGGATAAGGATATGACTTTGAAATACAATATCTCTGGTTTCCCAACAAAAATTATTATTTCTCCTGATGGCAGAATAGTTAAGATTGTAGTTGGCGAGAAACCTGAGTTCTACGATACGATAGAAAAACTGATGAAAGAATAAGCTATATAATACAGCAGTATATGAAAAAGGACCGATACGTTGAAGTGTCGGTCCTTTTCTATATGTATAAATCTGACAGCGATATCTTATACGAATGTTTCGAGGAATTTAACAGTTCCTGTAACAGTAACGTTCTGTGTTGTTGCAGGGATGAGAACAGTTTCGCCAGCTGCAAAAGACTGTTCGTTGCCATCTTCGTCAATAATTGTTCCAGCACCGCCTACGCCGATGAGAATAACAAAACTGTCAAGTTCAGAGTAGTCGAGAGTCATAGGCTCGTCAAGGTCATAAACAGCTGTTGTGAAGTAAGGACATTCTACAAGAGCAGAACTCTCGTTCTTCTTCGGAGTATAGTGAGTCTGATAATCATCCTTTACCTCATAGTTAATCGATTCAGCAGCCAGTTCGGTGTGTAGTTCACGATAGTTACCGTTAGCGTCCTTACGTTTAAAGTCGTAGATACGGTATGTAACGTCGGATGTCTGCTGGATTTCAGCAAGGAAACAGCCAGTTCCTATGCTGTGTATACGTCCTGCGGGCAAGAAGAAACAGTCGCCTTCCTTAACCTTATATTCTGCAATAGCGTCGCAGATAGTATCATTGGCTACCATAGCCTTATATTCCTCTGGAGTAATCTTCTTCTTCAGTCCGGCACGGAGTGATGCATTCTCGTCAGACTTCATGATGTACCACATTTCAGTCTTTCCACGTTCTTTTCCCTGACGTTTTGCGATTTCGTCTGTAGGATGAACCTGGATAGAAAGGTCTCTGCGTGCATCAATGAACTTTATAAGCAGAGGAAATTCGTCGCCGAAGCGCATATAATTCTCGCGTCCTACGAGTTTATCCTTAAAACGAACAACAAGATCGTTAAGAGACTGTCCGTCGAATTCGCCGCCGTCTACAGTCGAAACATTACCCTTAACACCCGAAAGTTCCCAGCTTTCGCCTACCTGTGTAAGGTCACTGTCTAAATGTTTAAAAGGTACAATCTTATCACCTCCCCATATTGTCTGTTTCAGAATGGGTTTAAACTTTAATGGTTTCATATCCTATTGTATTTAAAAAATTAAGTCTAATAATCTTTCCAGAACGCCGGGGTAAACAGTACGAATACACTGAAAATCTCAAGACGTCCAGTAAGCATAAGTATAGAAGACAGCCATTTTGCTGCTTCCGGCAGACTGTTCCATGAGCCTGTAGGTCCGATGATGTTACCCAGTGTAGGTCCTACGTTACCCATGCTGCTCACCGATATTGTAATAGCGTTAGTGTCTTCTATTCCCATGAACACGAATAAAGTTGATGCCACCAGGATTATAATTACATAAAGAGCCAGGAAAGCAAGCAGTGTAGATGTTGTGGAAGAATGAATGTTCTGTCCGCCAATTTTGATAGGCAGTACTGCTTTCGGATGAATTATAAGTTTCATCTGGTTCTTTATTATTTTAAGAACCATCACGCCACGTATGCATTTAAATCCACCCGAAGTACTTCCGGCACAAGCACCGGTAAACATACAGAGCGTTAATATAATCCATGTTACGCGCGGCCATGCTGCTGCATCGTCGCTATAGAATCCGGTTGTCGTTATGAAGGCGGCAACCTGGAACATAGCCTGTCTTATTGCGTTAGAGAATGTGTAGTCGTTTTCAATGATAATCATGAAACAGATTATGGCAGCTGATATTGACACCAGAAAAGCATAGAGCTTAAACTCAGAATCGTTTATGAGATTCTTAAGTCCGCCTTTGAAGAACGACAGATATATCAGCGAGAAGTTCACGCCCGACAGCAGCATGAATATAGTACACACCCACTCGATAGAAGGAGAGTGGAAATAAGCTATACTCGAACTATGTGTGCCGAAACCACCTGTGGCAGTAGTTGCCATCGAATGATTTATGGCATCGAACACTCCCATGCCGCATACCCAGTAGGAAATGGCGCATGTGAGAGTAAGAAGAGTATATACAGTCCATATCCATTTTGCAGTAGTGCTGAGGCGAGGGTGCAGTTTAGCCTTTATAGGACCTGTAGCCTCTGCCGCAAAAACCTTTACGTTACCGCCACCCACCAGTGAAGGCAGAAGAGCAACGGTAAAGAATACGATACCAAGACCTCCGATCCAGTGAGTCGTAGATCTCCATAACAGCAGTCCGTGCGGATAATCGTCAAGATTGTCTATAATACTTGCACCTGTAGTGGTAAATCCGGACATGGTCTCGAAATAAGCATTCGTGAAATTGTCCATGTATCCGCTTATAAGAAAAGGCAGCGAACCGATAAGACTGAATATAATCCAGGTAAGCGTAACCACCAGATAGGCATCTCGTCTTCCCATGCTGTTTTCAGCATCGCGCCCCATATATTTTAGAACAGAGCCAATACACATGGTGATGAGTATTGTGATGAGAAATGCAAGTGAATCGCTTTCACCATAGAACAGAGCTACCAGAAGACAGCATATAAGGAATGCGGCCTCTAAAAACAGCAGTGAACCTAAGATTTTATATAATAACTTAAAATTGACCATTTATCAATTAAAGAAATTCTCTATTTTTTTCATTGATACACCATGACAGAACACCATTACGATATCTCCTGTCTCTATCTGTGTTTCACCCGAAACAAGAATGCCCTCGCCGTTACGGACAAGTCCGCCGATGGTACTTCCCGAAGGCAGTCCTAACTCACTCACCTTTTTTCTTGTAACCTTAGAGCCCTGCAGGGCTGTAAATTCTCCTACGTCGGCATTTGCCATCATCAGGAAACGCACGTTACTGACATCAGCATCAAGCATCATCTGGTAAATACGGCTTGCTGCGATGGCTTTCTTATTAATGATGGTACCGATATCAAGACTTTCAGCCATACTTACATAGTCGATGTTCTCTACCATAGCAACCGTCTTGCGAACGCCGAGACGTTTTGCTGCCACGCATGCCAGAATATTTATTTCTGCATTCGAAGTAAGGGCCACGAAAGCCTGATGGTTCTTGATACCCTCGTCTACCAGAAGAGAAAGATCACGGCCGTCGCCATGAATAACCATTGTCTGGTCGGTATCAAGTATCTCGTTAAGAACTTCACATCTCTCTCCGTTAGCTTCGATGACCTTGACGTTCATGTATTTAGGCATGGTAAGGATAGCACGTTCGGCAGTTGCACCGCCGCCCATTATCATTACGTTCTTTACATCAACGTAATGTTCCTTTCCTACAAGTTTTCGGATATAAGGGATGTAGTTTTTGGTAGTCATGAAATAAGCGAGGTCATAGAGCTTCAGTTCATCGTCACCTCGCGGAATGATAGTTTCGCCACCGCGTTTTACGGCAACGATATGATAAGGAGACTCCGGACGGCAAAGGTCCTTTAGCGGTTCGTTAAGAATTTCGCAAGTCTCTCTGAGCTTAATTCCTAACATTACAAGTGCACCGTCGTGTACATCCCAGCGCTGGCGCACCCAGCTCATCTTTAAGCCATTGTTAATGTCCTTTGCTGCAAGCATCTCAGGATAGATAAGAGTGTCGATGCCAAGATTCTCAAAAAAGTCGTGCAGCTTTGGATCTGTGTAATCGTAATCATCCACACGTGCCACTGTCTTTTTTGCGCCAAGAGCTTTGGCAAGTATGCAGCAGTACATGTTAGTATTTTCATCAGGAGTAGAAGCAATGAAAAGATCGGCATGTTCTACCTCGGCAGTCTTTAAAGTCTTTATGTTTGAAGGAGACTGATGCAGTGTAAGGATATCCATGTCGCTGCTTGCATTCTCCAGACGCTCTTCATCCTCGTCGATAAGTACAATGTCGTTGTGTTTGCTTCGCGACAACAGGCGTGCAAGGTGCGTGCCTATGGCGTAAGCTCCGACAATTATGATTTTCATAACTTAAAGTATATCTTTAATTTCTTTCTTAATATTATCTATGTCTATTCCTGCAATTTTATGCTCTTCTCCCACGGTACCGTGCTCTATAAACTTGTCGGGCAGTCCCATTCTTGTTACACGTGTATCGTATCCGTTGTCCTGAAGCCATTCGGTTACAGCACTTCCGAGTCCGCCGTTACGTACGCCGTCCTCTATCGTGATTATGTGTTTGAACTTTTTACCTACTTCGTGCAGGATGTCGTTGTCTATAGGCTTTAAGAAACGCATATCGTAATGAGCCACCGTCTTACCAGGATTCTCAGCCTCTATTTCAGAAATGGCTTTGGTTACGTCGTTACCAATCGGACCGATAGACAGTACAGCTGTATCATTGCCATCTTTCATCTTTCGTCCTGTGCCTACCTTTATTTCTTCAAGTTCGCAGTGCCAGTCAACAAGAACGCCGCGACCACGTGGATAACGTATCACGAAACACCCCTTGTCCGGCAGCTGTGCCGTGTACATAAGTCGGCGCAGTTCCTTTTCATCCATAGGTGATGAAATGGTAAGGTTGGGGATTGGACGCAGGTAAGCAAGGTCGAATGCACCATGATGCGTAGGACCATCTTCTCCCACAAGACCTGCTCTGTCGAGGCATATTACGACCGGAAGATTCATTATTGCCACGTCATGAATAATATTGTCGTAGGCACGCTGGGCAAAGGCACTGTAAATGTTACAGAAAGGCTGAAGACCGTCTTTTGCCATACCGGCAGAGAAAGTCACAGCATGACCTTCTGCGATGCCCACGTCGAAAGCACGGTCAGGCATCTCTTTCATAAGAATGTTCATAGAGCATCCCGACGGCATAGCTGGTGTTACGCCGACAATCTTATCGTTCATCTTTGCAAGTTCGAGCAGAGTGTGTCCGAATACTTCCTGAAATTTAGGCGGTACATTTTCATTACTGCCTGTAAGACGTTTTCCCGTCTCCATGTCGAACTTACCAGGAGCATGCCATATAGTAGCCGATTTCTCAGCAGGAGCATAACCCTTTCCCTTGACAGTGTGAATGTGCAGGAGTTTCGGTCCCTTCATCTCTTTAAGTTGTTTCAGAATGCGTACCAGGTCGGTTACATTGTTGCCGTCGAACGGACCGAAGTAACGGATGTTCATACCTTCGAATACATTCTGCTGATGACTTATGGCCGATTTTATAGCATTGTTCAGACGTATGATGCCGTTGCGGCGTCCTTCGTTCATGAAGCCGCGTCTGCTCATCCATTTGGCAATCTTATAACGAACGTTATTGTAAGTTTCTCCGGTGTTTAGTTCGAGGAGATACTGCTTCATACCGCCTACGCTGCGGTCGATGCTCATATTGTTGTCGTTCAATATGATCAGAATATTGTTCGGTGTGGACGAAACATTGTTGATACCTTCGAAAGCCAGACCTCCGCTCATTGCACCGTCGCCTATAACGGCAACAACATGTCTGTTTTCTTTCTTCTTTTCAGCAGCTACAGCCATGCCGAGGGCAGCCGAAATAGAATTAGAAGCGTGTCCGCATACGAATGTGTCGTATTCACTTTCTGCCGGAAATGGAAACGGACGCAGTCCGTGCAGCTTTCTGTTAGTGCAGAACACGTCGCGTCGTCCTGTAAGAATTTTATGTCCGTAAGCCTGATGTCCTACGTCCCATACTATTCTGTCGTACGGAGTGTTGTAAACATAATGAAGGGCTACAGTAAGCTCCACGACGCCAAGGCTTGATGCCAGGTGACCAGGATTTGTAGACAGTTCGTAGAGAATGTCTTCGCGCAGTTCCTTGCAAACTTGTGGCAGCATCTCAACGTCGAGCTTGCGTAAATCCCCCGGATTGTTAATACTGTTTAAAACTTTAAATTTATCTCGTTCCACTATTATGTCTGTTTTTGTATCTTGCAAAGATAGTATTTTTCACCATATTAACAAAATTAATCTGAGAATAAGAATGGTGCATTTGTGAGTTATAATATATTTTTTTATATTTGCAACTCAAAAAAATTAATACTAAAAACTAAAATGACACAAAATCTAATCGCAAAGAATATGAGTGACAAGGCCGTAGTAAGATGGTCGGTACTCATACTCATAGCACTGACAATGTTTTTTTCGCATCTTTTTATCGATATTCTTTCTCCGCTTAAAACGCAGCTTGAGACTACGGTAAATTGGAATTCTACAATTTTTGGCGCATACGCCAGCAGTGAATATTTCCTAAATGTTTTTGCAGGATTCCTAATTTTTGCAGGAGTTATTCTCGACCGTATGGGGGTGCGTTTTACGGCTATACTGTCAGGATCGCTGATGGTTGTCGGTGCTCTGATTAAAGTCTTTGCCCTTAGTGAGATGTTCAATACTTCGGGAGGATGGCTGTTCAATCTTCTTGACTCAGAAGCCTTTCCTGCTTCGGCAAAGCTTGCATGCGTAGGTTTTGCAATCTTTGGCTGTGGCAGTGAGATGGCAGGCGTTACGGTATCGCGTATAATTGTAAAATGGTTTCGTGGTAAGGAAATGGCTCTTGCAATGGGACTTGAAATGGCACTTGCTCGTTTCAGCGTGTTTGTAGTGTTCTGGGTTTCGCCGTGGATATCGCAGTATTTCTCTTACGATAAATATTTGAGAGTGCAGAGTCCCGTGATATTTGCTCTTATTCTTCTGTGTATCGGACTTATACTCTATATAGTTTATGGATTCCTTGACCGTCAGCTTGATAAACAGCTGGCAGAACAGGAGGCTGAGGCAGGCGAGGAGAAAGAAGAACCATTCCGTTTCTCCGACCTGAAACTTATATTTGCCAACCGTATATTCTGGATTGTGGCACTGCTCTGCGTACTCTATTATTCTGCAATATTCCCTTTCCAGAAGTTTGCTACGGAAATGCTTCGTTCTAACATCCACATGCCTGCTGAAGAAGCATCGCACGTGTTCAGTCTGTTCCCGCTTGGAGCTATGGTGATTACACCTGTCATCGGACTTTACATCGACTATAAGGGAAAGGGTGCTTCTATGCTTATCATCGGTGCTGTAATGATGTTTGTGTGCCATCTTACGTTTGCGCTGTTCCCGTTCGAGATGTTCGAATACCATACCCGTGTGATTGTTGCAATGACATCTATCGTGGTTTTAGGAATTTCGTTCTCACTTGTTCCGGCAGCACTGTGGCCTGCGCTACCTAAGATTATTGACGAGAAAGTTTTAGGATCTGCATATTCTGCAATCTTTTTCATACAGAACATCGGACTTATGAGCGTTCCTATCATCATCGGCCGTATACTTGACATTACGAATGTCGGTGTTCGTCCGGAGGACCCGAAAGATTATCTTATACCGATGCTGATATTCTCTTCATTCGGTGTCGCAGCATTCCTGCTTGGCTTTGTGTTGAAGCGTGTGGATAAGAAGATGGGTTATGGTCTTGAACTTCCGAATAAGGTGAAGGAATAATAACTGTTTATACATAACTTTTTGGTATAAATCGTCCTGATGAGGCTCTGCCTTGCCGGGACGATTTTTTTGTTAGATGATTAACTTTATGAATAATAATGAAGTGAATTTAAATGAACAAATGGGAGCTGGTGCTGTATAAGTTTTTCTTTGAAAATATATGATTCGCTGCTGTTGAAAGAGAATAAAAATACGGCATTTACGTATTGATTTCCTCTATTTCGTGTATAAAATAACGTGTATCCTTTATGAAAAAGTCTGATTTGATGCTGCTTAAATCCTTCTTTACGTATGCTTTTCAACAAATACACGAATATTCATTCTATGAATACACGTGTGCCGGTTTGTAAACATACATGTGCCTGTCAGCTAATGCATATGTTAATGTCGAAAAATAAAAACGGACATCCTGAAAACAACTACTACAGATAAGAGAAAAGAAGTAAATGGCATCTGTATGAATGAGCTATTATGCAGATTGTAACTTGTAATATTAAAAAAAGTCGTTACACGTGCATAATGATTGTAAAACACGTGTAACGACTTGATAATAAAGAGAATAAATGTTGGAAATTCTCAGACTTGTATCTTATAATTTATATTGCAGGTGACGCATCTCGTGACCGCCCCATGAAGTTTCGTTCACGAACATGAAGCCAGTATTAACATACAGTCGTTCGGCATTAGGATTTCCCATGTCTACGAGCAGACCAACGGCGGGGAATCCTAAAGTAATGGCTTTGCCTATAGATGCAATGATGAGCGTAGAAGCAATACCCTGGTGACGATAGTTGGAATCCACACAGAGAGTATCGAAATACATCTCTCCGGCTTCGCTTTCGGGCTGCATGGTGCTGAAGTCTCTGTCGAAACGGCGCAGTGCTTCCTCTTCAAAAGGTTTGCGAAGTCTGAGCATGTCGGCACCGTCGTATGATACACATATTCCGATTACCTTGTCGTCGTCAGACAGTGCCACAAGAGTATTTTCGTAACTGTACTGTGTGTCAGTGCGACCAACAAGATAAGTCATCATGTCTTCGAATTCCTCTAAAGTGTGATCATTTCCTGTGAAATATCTGCAACAGTCGTAGTTCATTGCCTCCATTATCAGTTTTGCGATAACTCTGGCCTGCGATGGTTTAGCTTTAGCAATTTTCATAATCTGATGTAAATGTATGTTTTAAATGTTTATATTAACTGTTTGATGATAAATAGCAGCGCCAGAATGTACATCGGAACGTTGATGCATTCGAAACGGTGCGTAAAGAGTTTGATGATGACATAAGTTATCATTCCGAAACTTATGCCGTCGGCAATGCTGAACGTAAGCACCGTGGACAGAATGGTTACGAATGCAGGCAGAGCCTCGCTCATGTCAGTGAAGTCGATTTTCGAAATTGAAGAAATCATATAGACACCCACTATCACAAGACATCCCGTAGTTGCTGCCATGGGAATGAGCATGAATATAGGTGAAAGGAACAGGGCTGCTGCAAAAAGTATTCCGGCAACGGCAGCTGACATACCGCTGCGTCCGCCTGATGCTGCACCCGAGGAGCTCTCCGCCATTACCGATATAGGTGACATTCCGAAAATACTGCCCGCTACAGAAGCAGCCGAACATGTGATGTATGCGCTCTTTACATGGCGTTGTTCATCGCGTCCGCTGTCGCCTGTATAAGAAGAAACTCCTATCATGCTTCCGAGAGCATCGAAAACATTTATTATAAGTAACGTAAATATTATGACGATGCTTCCAGCCGCATCTCCTGTTATTACACCGAAGTCAAATCCCTGTACAGATGGCAGATGCGGGAAAGAGAATGGTACGAAATGTTCGGGTACGGATGTTACGCCCATTGGTATTCCAATCAGTGTACATGCAAGTATGCTGTAGAACATTGCACCCTTTATGCCGCGTACTATAAGTATTCCGCAGAGTAATATAGAGAGCATTCCAAGTAAGAACGACGGTGTTATATCGCCTGAAGCTACTATCGTGTCTGGACTTGAAACTACCATGTCTGCATTTTTAAGTCCGACAAAGGCTATGAACATTCCTATTCCGGCAACTAAAGCGTTGCGCAGTGACTCTGGTATTGCACTCAGAATGTATCTGTGAACATTGGCAAGCACCAATATCATGAACAATATTCCTTCTATGAATACTAAAGTGAGCGCTTCGGTTCCAGTGTATCCGGCAGCGGAAACAAGAGTGAAGGCAAAAAATGCATTGAGTCCGAGACCAGGACCGAGCACGTAGGGCTGTTTAGAAACAAAAGCAGAAAACAATGTGGCTGCTGCTGTTATCAGGGCGGTGGTGGTAAATGCTCCTGCCTGTTCTATCCCCGTCGTTGCCAATACCGAAGGTATTACTGCAAGTATGTAACATATAGTTATAAAAGTCGTAATGCCAGATGTTATCTCTGTCTTTACATCACTTTTGTTAGAATCAAATCCGAATATCTTTCCTACTGACATCTTAATACGTTTATCTCTTTCACCTCTTTATCTCACCAAAGATATGTAAATAATGTGTAACCTGCAAATTTATGCGCTTATTATTGCATATTACAATTTAAATGGTTATATTTGCTGATACTAAAACTATTCTAACTAATGCAGAAATACGCAGATTATATCAAGAAAATAGAGATAGACTCTTTATGGAGCGGAAAGAAGCATATCGAGTGGGAACTTGATAAGAAAGTAAACATACTGAGTGGTATCAACGGTGTGGGAAAGAGTACGATTCTTAACCGCGTCGTAGACTGTCTCACTATGAACGACGAACTGCATGCCAACTCTATAAAAGGCGTTAAGATAGATCTTTATCCAGAAGAAGCCACAACGGTAAGATTCGACGTAATACGTTCGTTCGACCGCCCGCTGCTACTGTCGGATACAATGAAGAAGATAGACAGCACTATTTTGACCGAACTTGACTGGCAGGTGTTCCGTCTGCAACGTAAATATCTTGATTATCAGGTGAACATCGGCAATCGAATGATTGCTGCACTGCAAAGTGGCGATGCCGATGCTGCCGAACAGGCCCGTAAGATTTCTGAGCCCAAAAAGAAATTCCAGGATATCGTGGACGAATTGTTCTATGATACAGGAAAGGTTATTGTGCGTAGCGAAAACGAAATATGTTTTACGCAGATAGGTGAGAGAATAATGCCTTATCAGCTCTCGAGCGGAGAGAAACAGCTGCTCGTTATACTGCTTACAGTACTTATAGAAGATAACAAGCCTTACGTGTTGTTCATGGATGAACCTGAGGTGAGTATGCATCTTGACTGGCAGGAAAGAATAGTGGAGCTGGTTCTTGATCTTAATCCTAACGTGCAGATGATTCTTACCACACATTCGCCTGCCGTAATAATGCGCGGATGGTCTGACAGAGTTACAGAGGTAAGAGACATAACCGACCAAATAATAGGAAAGTGATGGGCAGGAGACTAAAAGACGGACTCTCGTCGGCTTACATAGAGGCTGCCAACAGACTGAAGCGTAAGAGTGAGCGTCGCCGTATTGTGGCTTATGTGGAAAGCTATGACGATGTGTTTTTCTGGCGTAACATTTTGGGACGGTTCGAGAATGATAAAATTTATTTCGAAGTAATGCTGCCGTCGCACAACAGACTGGCACGTGGAAAACGTTCTGCGCTTACAAACATAATGGGTAGTAATTTCGGTCGCGACATGATAGCATGTGTGGATGCCGATTATGATTATCTGCTGCAGGGGGTTACGCCTATGTCTGAGATGGTGAACAATAATCCCTATGTGTTCCATACTTATGTCTATGCAATAGAGAATTACTGGTGTTATGCTCCCGGACTGCACGAGGCATGTGTTATGTCTACTCTTAACGATCATAAAATATTTGATTTCGAAGAGTACATACGTCAGTTTTCTGAAATTGTATTTCCTCTTTTCGTGTGGTCGCTGTGGTTCTACAAGCATAGCATAAAGTCGAAGTTTACCATTACAGATTTTTGTAAGGTGATAGAGATGGGACGATTCAACATAAGGCATGCATATAGCGCACTCGATCGGCTGCGCAGTAAGGTAAATGCAAAACTGAATGCTCTTCAGAACGAATATCCTGATGCAACCGATTCTTATAATAAGGTAAAGCAAGAACTTCTGCATCTTGGCGTAACACCAGAAACAACTTATCTCTTTATACAGGGACACCATATATTCGACAATCTTGTCATGCCTATGATGATAAAGGTGTGCGACATTCTTCAGAACGAGAGAGAGCGTGACATACGTTCTAAATCTGTACACGGAACACAGATGAATAACGAACTTACGTGTTATACAAACAGTATAGAAGACGTCTCATCCATGCTGCGCAAGAATAATGTTTACACACAGTCGGCACCGTTCCTTCAAGTTCTTGAAGACATAAAAAATTTTGTTGAAAACAGATAGTTTCGCATATATAATAAGGTGTACGTGTTATATTAAATAAGTATAAACGATTATTTTTGTTGAAAAAATAAAAAACGCAGAGAAAAATTTGGAACTTCAAAAATAATAATATACCTTTGCACTGCATTTAAGAGAAAGTGCACTTGCAACGCTTTGTTGCGGACGCTTGGAAGTTTGGGTGAGTGGCTGAAACCAGCAGTTTGCTAAACTGCCGAACGCGTTTAGCGTTCCCGGGGTTCGAATCCCCGAGCTTCCGCTCAACGTATACAAGTAATGTCGGTGGATTCATCTAACGGTTAGGATACAAGTTTCTCACACTTGCAATAAGGGTTCGATTCCCTTATCCACTACATAAAAGACAACATCTGATCTCTTTCCACAATGGAAGGGGATTTTTTTATGTCCTTTCCGAAATACTTTTTTAGGTAAAATCTCATTATGATTTTATCAGATTGTATAATGCATTATTTAGATATGGAAATATTGTTTTCATATGATATAATTTTTTAATTGTTATGTTGCTAATATTTTTTTTACGTCTTGATGCTAATGGTATGAATAATATGGATTATTGGCACTGCTATTAAGCAGATATGCGTTCTTTATATTAAGTGGCATGGGACATATATTATTGATACATGATAATTAAGCATATTTAAATAATAAATAACTCAACATAATTCTGTTTGTTTATGAAAAAAGCATTAACTTTGAAGGCGAATAGGAACCAAAAAGTTTTTTAATTATGAAATTCTTCATAGATACAGCAAACTTAGATCAGATTAAAGAGGCAAACGACATGGGTGTCCTCGACGGTGTTACAACTAACCCTTCGCTGATGGCAAAGGAAAACATCAAGGGCGATGAGGCTTGTTTTGAACATTACAAAAAGATTTGTGACATTGTAGATGACTGCGTAAGTGCCGAAGTAATAGCAACCGATTATGAAGGAATGATTCGCGAAGGTGAAGTTCTGCATAATCTTAACCCTAAGAAGATAGTTATAAAACTGCCGTGTACAGCAGAAGGTATACGTGCCGTTAAGTATTTTTCTAAGAAGGGTTATCGTACAAACTGCACACTCGTGTTCTCTGTAGGACAGGCTCTTCTCGCAGCTAAGGCTGGTGCTACTTATGTTTCTCCGTTCGTAGGTCGTCTCGATGACATTTCTGAAGATGGTATCGCTCTTATCGAACACATCGTTAAGGTTTATCGTACATATAACTTTAAGACTCAGGTTCTTGCAGCATCAATCCGTCATACAAACCACATCATAAGATGTCTTGACGCAGGAGCTGACGTTGCAACATGTCCTCTGGCAGCTATCAAGGGCTTGCTGAAGCACCCGCTTACAGACAGCGGTCTTGCAAAATTCCTTGCTGACCATGCAAAAGTTAATGCATAATAGTTAAGTACTTATATATATTTTAAATGCAGACATCACAGGTGTCTGCATTTTCTTTTTTAACGTATTATATGTTAATAATATGTTTTTATTTGTTATCTTTGCGATAGATATATATTTATAAACATACAATACAAAAACAATTATGAGAAAAATTATAGTTATTCCTGTAACAAACAATTTGCTTAGTGCGCATTTTGGTCATTGCGAACAGTTCTATTTTGCAACAGTATGTGGTAGCAAAATAGAAAAAGAAGAAATGATAACTCCTCCCGTTCACGAACCAGGTTTGTATCCTAAATGGGTTAAGGATCATGGAGGTCAGCTCGTAATAACAGGCGGTATGGGTCCTAAGGCTGTAAGTCTGTTTGATGCTAACAACGTAGAGGTTGTTGCAGGTGCTCCTTCAGAAGCCCCCAGAACAATTGTAGAAAAGTATCTTGCCGGCACTCTCGAGACATCTGAGAATTCGTGTCACCACGAGAAAAAATAAGATGATTATCTGTGTGGCCAGTGGAAAAGGAGGTACCGGAAAGACTTTCGTTTCCACTAATCTCTTCACCGTAATGAAGAGAAGAGGACTTGACGTTATACTTACCGACTGTGATGCAGAGGTTCCTAACAGCGGGATATTTATCGAAGAAACTAAGATAAGTGAGGAGAAGGTAAAAGTATTCTGTCCAGAAATATCATTCGATAAATGTACTTATTGCGGTAAGTGTGCAGACATGTGCAACTTTCATGCTATAACGTGCATTCCTGAGATGGATTACATCAATGTCTTGCCCGACATCTGCCATGGATGCCGCCTGTGCGAATATGTCTGCAAGGAAGATGCCATATCTCCCATGTGGAAAAACATAGGTAAAGTTACGTCGTTTGGCCATGACGGACAAGTGGAAATGGTTGAGGCAAGGGTAAATGTCAAACAGTTATCTCCTGTTCCAATTATTAGGAAAGCTATTGCCACGGCTGTTCAGGCTGGCAGTGACATTGTTCTTTTAGATGCACCTCCAGGATGTTCGTGTCCTTTTGTCAATACAGCTTTACCGGCAGATTTTGTATTATTGGTTACGGAACCAACTCCTTTTGGTCTGAGTGATCTGAAACATACAATTGAAGTTTTAGAGTCATTTGATAAAAGATGTGGCGTAATAATAAATCGTTCCGACTTAGGTGATGACAGAATGCGTGAGTTTCTCCTTTCTAAGAATATAGAAGTGTTAGCCGAAATTCCGTATAGCAATAAAATTGCAGAGTGTTATGCTTCTGGAAAGATTGCTGTTGAGGAATATCCTGAATATGCAGAGTTGTTCGGTTCACTGATTGAAAAGATAAAGAAATATGAAGATAGCAGTTGTTAGCGGTAAGGGCGGAAGCGGAAAGACCGGAGTGACAGCGTCGTTTGTGTCTTTATCAGAAAAAGTTATAGCCATCGACTGTGACGTAGATGCATCTAATCTTCCTCTTGTTTTCGACCACAAGATAGAACATGAACAGACATTCGTTTCTGGCAATCATGTTGATGTGGATGCAGATAAATGTATAGGTTGCGGAACATGTGCATCGAAATGTAATTTCCATGCCATTACGATGGTTAATGGCATAGCTTAT
Organism: Prevotella sp.; assembly: GCA_020026195.1. Taxonomy (GTDB): domain Bacteria; phylum Bacteroidota; class Bacteroidia; order Bacteroidales; family Bacteroidaceae; genus Prevotella. Next base: position 36,595 of record JAHHQW010000007.1, on the reverse strand, counting down.
GTCAATCCTTTGTTGTGTGAGGGTTGTTCCCTCTGTGAATACATCTGTCCTGCAAATGCTTTGAGACTTGTAGAAGATGCCAACAGCGTAATATATAAGAGTAGTTTTGCACATGGTATAATGGTGCATGGAAATCTTAAGCCAGGCGATGATAACTCCGGACTTATGATATCTAAACTGCGTGAACTTGCAGATACGGAGATGAACGAAAGTGGAATACATACACAGATATTGGATGGTCCTCCGGGAATAGGGTGCCCCGTCTTATCAACAATGACAGGAATGGACAAGGTTGTAATAGTGTCAGAACCCACGTTGTCGGGACTTTCCGATTTGAAACGAATATATCAGGTGGCTGTGTCTTTCTGTAAAGACATAAGTGTCATAATAAACAAATATAATGTAAACTTTCAGAATCGTGATGAAATAAAGAGGTTCTGTGAGTCAATGCATCTTCCTGTAGTCGCTGAGATTCCTTTTGACAGAATAATGGTTGATGCTCAGTTAAACTGTAGCAGTATCGTGGAATATGCACCCGATAGCGAATGTGCCAAGGCGGTTACTTCTGCATATCATAAGGTTGTGGGACGATTATAGTATAAATAATAAAAGAAACTGCATCTTCAAACTCAATGTTAAAGATGCAGTTTCTTTTATTTATAAGTCAGTCTAAGTTTCTTACATTGTAATTACGATTTATATCCTTTTATGTCAGATAATCCAATTGTCGTTTTATTTCCTTAAGTTCCTCCTTTACATTCATAAGTCTTTCCATAACCTCGGCATTCTTATCTACTGCATCCTTGTTGTGCGCAAGAACCTTTCGTGCAGCAGCAAGTTTAAAACCACGCACTTTTACGAGGTTATATATTGTACGTATAATTTCAATGTCCTTCTCAGTGTACTGGCGTATATTCTTGTTTCCCGCTGTCTTGGGAGAAATCTGTGGAAATTCCTTTTCCCAATATCTAAGAAGACTTTCTGCTACATTGAACATATTCGCTACTTCTTTTATTGAGTAATATGTTTTGAGGTTCTTGTTTTCCATCGGTGCCATAATTGAATACTTTACGAATGATTTACTTGCAAAAATAGCAAAAACAAAGTATCTTTGCAAAAATTTTGTACCGAATTAAATTAAATAAATATATAAAGATATGATGACTGCTAAAGAAATCCGCGAATCATTTAAAAAATACTTTGAAAGCAAAGGACATCTTATCGTTCCGTCGGCACCTATGGTGATTAAAGACGACCCAACACTTATGTTCACTAATGCTGGTATGAACCAGTTTAAGGATATTATTCTCGGCACACGAGAACCAAAGTCACGCAGAGCTACTGACTCACAGAAATGTCTGAGAGTAAGCGGCAAGCACAATGACTTGGAAGAAGTAGGACACGATACATACCACCATACAATGTTCGAGATGCTCGGAAACTGGAGCTTCGGAGATTATTTTAAAGAAGGTGCTATAGATATGGCATGGGAATACCTCGTTGATGTATTGCACCTTGATCCTAAGAATCTTTATGCTACGGTATTTGAAGGTGCAACCGAAGAAGGACTGCCTCGTGATGACGAAGCAGCATCTTATTGGGCAAAACATCTTCCTGCCGACCACATCATTAATGGAAACAAGCATGATAACTTCTGGGAGATGGGCGATACAGGTCCATGCGGTCCGTGTTCTGAGATTCACCTCGACTCACGTTCTGAAGAAGAGAAGGCACAGGTTCCAGGACAGAATCTTGTAAACAAAGATCATCCTCAGGTAATTGAAATATGGAACATCGTGTTCATGCAGTATAACCGTAAGGCTGATGGTTCACTTAATCCTCTGCCTATGAAGGTTATTGATACTGGAATGGGATTCGAACGCCTTGTTCGTTCACTCCAGGGAAAGACATCTAACTATGATACTGATATATTCCAGCCTATCATTAAAGAAATAGCACGCCTCACAGGCAAAGAATACGGTAAGGAAGAGAAGATAGACGTTGCAATGCGTGTCGTTGCAGACCACCTCAGAGCTGTTGCATTCTCAATTGCTGATGGTCAGTTACCGAGCAATGCCAAGGCTGGATATGTAATCCGTCGAATCCTCCGTCGTGCCGTACGTTATGGTTATACATTCCTCGGTCGCAGAGAATCATTCATGTATCAGCTTCTTCCCGTACTTATTGACGAAATGGGAGATGCATATCCTGAACTTCCCGCACAGCGCGAACTTATCACAAAGGTAATAAAGGAAGAAGAAGATTCATTCCTCCGCACATTGTCTAATGGTATCTCTCTGTTGAACGATGCTATGGAAGAGATGAAGAAGGATGGTAAGACACAGCTCGATGGTGCACAGGCGTTCAAACTCTTCGATACATACGGATTCCCTCTTGATCTTACAGAACTTATCTGTCGTGAAAACGGATATACTGTAGACGAAAACGGTTTCGGCGTTGAGATGCAGAAACAGAAGGAACGTGCACGTAATGCCGCTGCCGTTGAGAATTCAGACTGGATGACAATCCGTGAAGGTGAGCAGCAGTTCGTCGGTTACGACTATACAGAATATACATGTAAGATTCTTCGTTACCGTAAGGTGACACAGAAGAAGAACACATTCTTCGAAGTTGTTCTCGATTACACACCGTTCTATGGTGAAATGGGTGGACAGGTAGGTGATACCGGTGTACTTGTTAATGACTCTGAGACAATTGACGTAATTGATACACGTCGTGAAAACGGACAGTCAATACATATCGTAAAGAAACTTCCTGAGAATCTCGAGGCTGACTTTATGGCTTATGTTGATACTGATGCTCGTGCTGCCAGTGCAGCAAACCATACAGCAACTCACCTTGTTGATTATGCACTGAAGAAAGTACTTGGCGATCATGTAGAGCAGAAGGGTTCTTTGGTATCACCTGATACTCTGCGTTTCGACTTCTCACACTTCCAGAAAGTTACAGATGAAGAAATCCGCGAGGTTGAGAAAATAGTAAATGATCTTATCCGTCAGGATATCAATATATGCGAATACCGAGACCTTCCTATTGAGGAAGCAAAGAAGTTAGGTGCTGTTGCACTCTTTGGTGAGAAATATGGTGATAAGGTTCGTGTAGTTAAGTTCGGTCCGAGTATTGAGTTCTGCGGTGGTATCCACGCACATTCTACAGGAAACATCGGAATGTTTAAGATTGTTTCTGAAGGTTCTGTAGCAGCAGGAATCCGTCGTATTGAAGCAAAGACTGGTAAGGGTTGCGAGACTCTTATGTACGGAATGGAAGACTTACTCAAGGGTATTCGTGAACTCTTTAACAATGCAAAGGACCTCAGAGGTGTTATTGCAAAATACATTGACGAGCACGATGCAATGAAGAAGAACATGGAGAAGTACGAGGCTGAGGCTGTAGAACGTGCAAAAGAAGCTCTCATCAGCAAGGCTAAGGAAATAAACGGAGTAAAGGTTATAAAGACAGTTCTCCCCATATCTCCAATAACAGCAAAGAACATTGCATTCAAGATTCGCGAGGCACTTCCCGAGAATATGTTCTGTGTTATCGGAAGTACATACGAAGACAAGCCAATGCTTACAGTAGTCATTAGCGAAGACGTTGTTAAGTCGCACGACTTAAATGCAGGTAAGATGGTTCGCGAAGCCGCTAAGTTAATCCAGGGCGGTGGTGGCGGTCAGCCTCACTTTGCACAGGCAGGTGGTAAGAATGTAGATGGTCTTCTTTCTGCAACCGATAAGGTTCTCGAACTTGCAGCATTGTAAATAATAACTATAATATTACAAGTATGTTTATCCCAGATTATCAGTTAAGAACTGACGGTCTGGGATAAATTGTATATGTACGTAATTAAAGAATGTACATATTTATATAAAAGCTTTCAAGTCACATCTTTAACCAAAGATAATTTTGCAGATGATAATCAAAAGTAGTAATTTTGCATACTTGAAAATGATACATAATATGATTTCGAAGAATAAATTTTTTGTCTGTATGCTGTTACTTTTTTCCACAGTAACGACAAATGCTCAGAATAAACTTGATTCGATACAAAAACTGCAGGAAGTAACAATTACCTCGCAAGGATCGGAGTATAAAGAAGTAATACCTTCACAGAAATTGTCTGGAAAGGAACTAAAGAACCTTAACAGTCATACTGTGGCGGATGCGCTGCGTTATTTCTCTGGCGTTCAGCTGAAAGATTACGGAGGTGTCGGTGGTATAAAAACAGTAAACATACGAAGTATGGGAACAAACCATATGGGTGTATTCTATGATGGTATCGAGCTAAGTAATGCACAGAACGGACAGGTGGATTTAGGAATGTATTCGCTTGATAACATAGAGTCTATATCGTTGTTTAACGGACAAAAAAGTGATATCTTTCAATCTGCAAAAGACTTTGGTGCAGCAGGAACACTGTACCTCCGTTCTCGTCGTCCGAAGTTTATAGGAAACAGAGTAACGAACATAAGGGCTACGATAAAGACAGGATCATTTGATGTAATAAATCCTTCAGTACTTTTTGAACATAAGATTTCAGATAACGTATCGGCAGCATTCAGTGCCGAATGGCTTAATGCCAGCGGAAAGTATAAGTTCCGTTACAGAAGAATTAATCCTGCTGGCGAGGTGGCATACGACACTACGGCAGTACGTCAGAACGGTGACATCAATGCCACAAGATTAGAAGCCGGTCTTTATGGAAAAATAAATGGAGGTTCTTGGAATATGAAGTTCTATAATTATAATTCTGAACGAGGTATTCCGGGAGCCATCGTAAACAATGTATGGCGACGTGGCGAGCGAGTATGGGATAACAACTCATTTATGCAGGGCTCTATTGTAAAGGACGTAACCGATAAGTACAAGACACGACTGAGCACCAAGTATGCATTTTATCGCACACATTATGTAAACAACGATGATAAACTTATCCATGTGGACAACCTGTACAGACAGCGTGAAGTATATGTATCTTCTGCAAATGTATATTCAATACTTCCTATATGGGATGTTTCGCTTTCATACGATTTTCAATGGAATGAAATGAAATGCGACATGACTGGTTTCGTGTTCCCCGAACGCTTCACTAATCTCGTTTCGGCTGCCACGGCACTGCGTCTTGGTCCGGTAAAGATGCAGGCAAGCTGTCTCGGAACATTTGTAAACGATGTCGTTGAAGAAGGAGTAAAACCAAAATCACGTCACGTCTTCACACCGGCAGTGTTTGCATCGTACAAACCTTTTAAAAACGAGAATTTCAACATACGTGCATTCTATAAAAAGATATTCCGTATGCCGACTTTCAACGACCTTTATTATGCCGATATGGGAAACTCTAAACTTAATCCCGAATACGTCACACAGTATGATGCCGGATTCTCATATATAAAATATTGGAATAACGGACTATTCAGACGTTTCAAAATACAGGCAGACGGATATTTCAATAAAGTTAAGGATAAAATCATTGCATATCCCAAGGGACAGCAGTTCAGATGGACCATGCTTAACCTCGGTAATGTGGAAATTAAAGGTGTAGACGTAAGTACCGAGGCAACGATAAGTCCTGTACGTGATCTCTTTGTTACATTACGTGCGCAGTACACATATCAGCAGGCACAAGACTTTACAGATCCGTCCGACACATACTATGGCGACCAGATACCATACATTCCATGGAACAGCACGTCAGCTGTGGCACAGATGTCTTATAGAGGATGGAATTTCAACTACAGCTTCATCTATGTGGGCGAACGTTACAATCAGCAGGAGAATATCCGCTACAATTACACACAGCCTTGGTATACGCACGATATCTCGATATCTAAAGACCTGCAGTTTAAGTTTGGTATGGTAAAGGCCGCATTTGAAGTAAACAACCTGTTCAGTCAGGATTATGACGTTATACTCAATTATCCTATGCCTAAGCGTAATTACAAATTTTCATTGACAGTAGAACTATGAGAAAGTGTACTTTAGGAATCATATCGCTGCTTACCCTCTTGATGTTTTCGTGTAGGGAAGACGAAATAGTAGTGCCATCAGAATATGAGATAATTACTGGAGAGATAAATCCGCAGGCCGACCCAATGGGAATGTACCTTGTAAACGAAGGTAACATGGGAAGTAATAAATGTACGTTAGATTATCTCGACTTCGTGAACGGATATTACATACGAAATATCTATTCGGAACGAAATCCTAATGTGGTGAAAGAACTCGGTGACGTGGGTAATGACATACAGGTATACGGCAGCAAACTATATGTTGTTGTAAACTGTTCGCATAAGGTAGAGGTACTTGATGCACGCACTGCAAAACGAATAACGCAGATAGACATTCCCAACTGCCGTTACATAAGGTTTCATCGAGGCAAGGCTTATGTGTCGTCTTACGTAGGTCCTGTACAGATAGATCCGGATGCACCGCGTGGTGCAGTGTATCGTGTAGATACTGCAACGATGAACATTGATGGTAAGGTCATAGTAGGTTACCAGCCCGATGAGTTAGAAATAATGGGCGAGTATATATATGTAGCCAATTCCGGAGGATACCGTGCCCCTAATTACGACAATACGGTATCTGTGATAGAGATTAACAGATTTAAGCAGGTAGAGAAGATACCGGTAGGTATAAACCTCGGACGTATTCGTGCCGACAAGTATGGTAAACTGTGGGTTACTTCTCGAGGAAACTTTGACGACGTTCATTCCAATCTCTATGTCATGCAGAAGCGCAAAGGATATAATGAGATGGTAGTTACCGATACACTTAACATTCCTTGTTCTAACATGTGCATCAGCGGTGACTCGCTATATTATTACAGTACCGAATGGAGCGTGAATACTCAGAGTAATACCATATCGTACGGAATAATCGATGTACGAACCAAGAAGGTAATAAGCAAGAACTTCATTACAGATGGTACAGAGTCCGACATAAGAGTGCCGTATGGTATAATGGTGCATCCTGTTACGAAAGACATTTACGTAACCGATGCCAAGAACTATGTATCGAGCGGTACGCTTTATTGTTACGATAAATATGGAAAACGTAAGTGGGGTGTACGTACTGGTGATATACCGGCACACATGACATTCCTCAATAGAAATCAAAATTAACGATATATGAAGAAACTGATATATAGTATGTTGGCAGTTCTTGCACTCACTGCTTCGTGTACCGGAGATAATACACAGATGGTGAGTCTTGGCATAGACGATGTGTATTTCATTCCGCGTATGAAGTCATGTCTTCTGCAACCTGCTTTTACTGGCGACGAGTACAGATGGACTCTTCACCACAATGGTAAAGATTCGGTCGTATCGACAGAAAGAGATTATATCTTTTTAGCCCAGGATACCGGAACATACAAGATGACATTTGAGATTATCGACTCTGAAACACCTTACAGACACGATTTCTTGTTTAACGTGGTGCACGAGGAAGTGGAGTATAGCGCATACCTATCTAAGGTTTACGACTACTGTCCGGCTCCGGGGCAGTTTGTCAATACAATGCCAGAGTACATAAAGGGAGAGACAAAAGAAGACATGATAAAGAAGGTCGAGGAGAATATATCCGGAACCAATGATGTAATGATATCTTTAGGAGGATATGGAGGATATGTAATCTTCGGATTCGACCATACGATGATAAATGTAAAGGGCAAGAAAGATTTTTCAATATATGGAAACTCTTTTTATTCTGACATAGATGCCTATAAAGAGAAGAAGGGCGGAAGCTGCGAACCCGGTATCGTAATGGTTTCTTTTGATAAGAATCAGAACGGACAGCCAGATGATGAGTGGTACGAACTTGCAGGCAGCGAATACTACAAACCTGAGACTCGCAAAAATTACAGTATAACCTACAGCCGTCCTGACCCTAATCATAAGCCTGTGCCCGATATGAGTTCTGGTATAAATGACTCAGAATATATACGTTGGACGGACAATTACGGAGAAGAGGGATATATAGCTCACAATAAATTCCACGATCAGGAATATTTTCCCGGATGGCTTAAGGACGACAAACTTACGTTTAGCGGAACATGCCTTAAGAACAATGGCAGGGACGAAAGCGGTTTCGGACAGTACTATGTACTTTATTCTTATGAGTGGGGATATGTAGACAATCATCCTAATCAGTTTAAAGACCTTATAAGTTTTGACATTGACTGGGCTGTAGATGCAGACGGCAATAAGGTACATCTGCCAGGAGTAGACTTTATCAAGGTGTATACCGCAGTTAATCAGCAGTGCGGAAGAATAGGCGAGACTTCTACAGAGATTATTCGTGCACGCGATCTTCATATTGATGTAGAGGGAGAACGTCTTCCTGATATTGAAGGAGAATTGCAGAGACAATATGAAAACGCACTTAATAAAATAGAATCACGTAATAGATAGTACAGTAATATTAAGTATATTATGGCCGGCATTGGTAGTTCTACTGATGCCGGTATTTTTTTATTTAACAAAAGTATTATACGTTAATTCACTTACAGTCACACGTAAGTTCATAAACTATCATACATGATGACGTTTGTTTTTACACGTGTATTGACTTTCATAGTCTGTCTGCCATGAAAATATATTGAATAAGAAAATGTGCCTTTGAAAGCCTTTTCCAGGGAAAGAATGCGAAATGAAAAACAAAGCTTTGATTTTGCTTATTCATTATAAAATGATGATAATGTGAATTTTAGAATATTTCGGTATGAAGATGCAGCCGCAATGATTATAACAATCAGATAGTCTTTTTGTTCACTACAATTTTGCCCAACATAAAAAACGGAGCACATAACATCAGGTTATGTGCTCCGTATAAATTTTATACAGTCTTGTTAAATTAATGTTTTACAAGCTTGATTGTACATGTCTTTCCTTCGGCATCGATGTGTAACATATAGATACCGTCAGAAAGCGAACTGATGTCGATAGGTTCTCTACCGTTTACAGTAACCTGTTTAACACATGTACCTCCGATGTTGTAGAAACTTACCTTTGCAGTGCTTTCGGTGTTAATACATACATATGAAGTAGCAGGGTTAGGATAAACAGACATTATACTTTCTGAAACGTTTTCAATACCTGTATCGCTGTTGTCGGTTACGCTTACATTGCGTGACACTACCTTGCCGTTAGAGTTGAATCTTACTTCAATCTCTGTATTCTCCATTATCTTGCCATCGCCTTTTTTGCATACTATCAGCGAGTCGTTGCGTACGAAAGCAGAAATCTGAGAGTTCTCGGGAGTAATGGCAGCAACATATTTTACTATTGCAGCATTCATATTATCCTCGTCTGTCACCATGCTGCCAAGGTGGAGCTTATACTCAGGATTGTTTTCGTCAAGTACAATCTGTGTCGGGAACTTGTCAGAAACAACAGGTTCGGCATTGTCGGGGAATACCGGCAGTGCGGGGAACCAGTAGTTATCAATCATAGGATATTCCTGCAGCACCTTACCGTCTGTACTTATACGTGCAATCTCGTTTACCGGATTCTGGAAGTCGTGATAAAGGAAAGCATAGATTTCATCGGTTACAGGATGTATACGGAATCCTGTTCCATAGATATTCCAGTTGCCTTCAGATGTTGTTAAGTCGATTACCTGGAAGAATTTATTATTATCTATGTCGTAACCAAAGATTTTGTTACTTGAGAACCATGTTCCGCCACTGGGAAGATTTTTCCAATAAATCTTATTCTCCTTGTTTGATGCACAGAAACCATCAGCAGTCCATGCATACCATGAATTAGGAATCAGATCGATTCCTTCTTCCTGCGGAATGTCAATTCTTTTAACGTCGAATGTGTAAGGGTCTATGCGTAACATATAAGGTACGGCATCACCATTTCCTGAAACGTCCTTTGCAACGCTGGCCCATAACATACCGTCTTTAGACATGATTATCGAACCGAAACCACGCTGAACATCCTTGCCGTTTACTTCCTCCACCGGAGCTTTAATCACATTCACAATAGTGTCAGCTTTGGCATCGATTACTAATATTCCCGTCTGCTGATGAACAGCGAATACATAATCGTTTGCACGAACCATCGTGCCCATCTGTCCCTTATACATTGAACCGTAACCATCTTCGTTTTCATTGTGTGTTCCTTTAATCTGACCTTCTATGGTAAGATTGTCCATATTGAACATCCAAATACCGTTGTTGGTTCCTAAGTATCCCTTATGTTCGTCAACAGGAAGGAAGAAACGACCGTCGGTAGACGACTTCTTCTTCTCATCATTTGAGATGAACTGGAATTCCTTAATAAGTTTCATTGTAGTGGCGTCGCATACAACGAAGCGGCTTCCCGTGATGGTGGCACCCGGATCTTTATCCTGTTTAGACACGATATACATCCTGTTGCCGTAGATAGTTCCGTACTGACTGGTACAGCCTAATTCATGTCCCGGGTTCTCTTCCTGAAACACGCGGTAATACCATTCGCCTTCATCGGTAAGAAAATTAATGGTACTGTTGTTATGTCCGTACCAATCCTCGTTTACAACAAAAACTCCCTTTGTGTAATCGACATCACTGTTTTCCTGTGCTTTAGAGCCTGTCAGTGTGAAGGCAAGGAGTGTTGTTAGAAATAATCTGTACATGTTCATGTGTTTTTATTTTATTTTACTATAAACTTACAGTTAACGTTGTCGTTACCATCTGTAGCGTTTACGATGTACATACCTGCTGCAACAGAAAGGTTAACGAGTTCGTCGTTGTTACCAATAGTGAAAGTCTTAACGATCTTTCCTGAAATGTCAGAGATTGTACACTGGTAGTTCTTCATGTTCATGAAACGTACCATGTTGTCGTTAGCAAGAATCTTTGCGTCTGCTATAACTTCGTTGTCGATATCAGTAGAAACTGCTGTTGCAGCTGTGAATTTATCGCTCAGAGAGCCCATTCCTGAATTGAAGTCGCTGTACATCCAAGCATCCCAAGAACCATTAGTAAGCATACGGCTTGAAGCTCCTAAACCAGAATAGCCAAAGTCATCTGTCTGGTTGTCTCTTACGTTGTAGCTCCAGTATCCTTTGTACCATCCTGCATTCCAGTGCAGAGCACCTTCTGCTGACCAATCATCGTAGTCGTAGTCAGGCTGTCCTCCTTCTTCGGCACCGAAAGGATGATAGATGACACCGCTTTCCATACCTTCTGCAATAGCTTTGTCTGCTTTAGCCTTGTCGCCTCCGCCGTTATAGATTACTTTGAAAGGTTCTTCACCATAACCGAAGCCGCAGATTGTGTTACCCATAGAGCCTGTGTACTGTGTAAGAACAACAAGACGTGGATCAGCCTTTGCTACTGCAATTGCCATGTCAAGACCGCAGGCCTCACCGTCCCAGCGATAACCCCATACAAGTGTATTAGGTGTATTCTCGTCGTTCCACTGAATAACAATAGCTGCTTCATTGCTACCTTCGCCAGTCCAGAATTCGATGTCGTCGAATGTGAAAGTCTGGTCGCTCTTAACGAGTCCCGGACGCATGTCCTTATTACCGTTCATTACAACAGGGTTAGCGTTATTACCCTGCATTGTTGTCTGTGCCATCATGTTAGAGAAACATGCTGCAAATACAATTAAAAGAGATAAAATCTTCTTCATGTTGTTTTGTTTTATGACCATACTGCTATGGCAGTATGACCGTTGGTTAAATAATAATTATTAAAAAAACTCTATATTTCTGTCTTAATTTGTCTTTTTATCTCATAACATTACTATACTATGCCGCAATAATGCAGCATACCTTTATCCTTCTTATTCCTATTGTTTGTTAATGATACTGTTTAACCCAGGAAACAGCACATCTAATGTGTCCAACGGCAGGTGTTCTGACTTTGTTGTAGGACTTCAAACCCTTCCCGACCAGCATAAAATACAAATGGTCAGTGGTGTATGTTTGCACCCATAATACAACTTACAGCAGCCGGACTGTCCGAGAATATTCACTCGAGTTCCCATTTAATCGTATTCCTACGAACCTGTTGTGATTGCAAAATTATAATTTTATCCTAAAATAACCAAATGTTTTATATGTTTTGTTTAGGCTGACATAAAAAATACAAGTAAATATAGTATACAATATACAAATTTTACCCCATTTATATGTCAATGGTATCTTGTTATGAATAATGTTTATAAAAAGCCATATATAATTTTTTATACGACAATAAGATTAATGATTAAAATAGCAAAATGATGAATTTTATAGTAGAATTTAAGGATATACATATTCTCCTAACTTATATATCAGATATAAAGAATTCTGTCGTTACCTTGTATATATAAGTAAGTTAAATAGAGATTTGTATATGGCAGATTATGGAACTAGGTTATTCCAATTTTGAATTTTCCAGTTTCTTAGGACATATTTCATCAAAAGGACATTTGTCACATTTGGGCTTACGACTTACGCATACATATCTTCCGTGAAGAATAAGCCAGTGATGGGCACGCGGAATAATATCTTTAGGAAAATTCTTTACTAAACATTCCTCAACTTTTCTGGGAGTATCGGCATCGTCGGGGACTAAACCTAAACGGTGGCTGACGCGATATACGTGAGTGTCCACGGCCATCGCAGCCTTACCGAAAGCTACTGACATCATAACGTTGGCTGTCTTACGTCCTACGCCTGGCAGTTTCAGCAGAGAGTCTATGTCTGAAGGAATCTCGCCTCCGAAGTCGTTCATAATCATTTTGGCAGTCTTTGAAAGATGAGCTGCCTTTGAGTTAGGATAAGAAACACTCTTAACATACTCGAATATCTCGAATTCTTCAGCCTGTGCCATTGCAGCTGCGTCGGGATAAACGCGGAAAAGTTCTGGCGTTACCTCGTTAACCCTCTTGTCTGTACACTGGGCACTAAGTATTACGGCAACCAAGAGCTGGAAATTACTGTTGTAATGCAGTTCTGTGTTAGCGTCTGGCATCTCCTTAAGAAAATAATCGGTTAAGAATTTATATCTTTCCTTTCTTGTCATAATGCTGTAGTGAAATTAAGAAGAAAAGTGAGTGAGTTAAAGTGAAAAGTAAAAAATTATGGCGGGTATGATATAAGGATATACCCGCCATAATTAATGAATAATTATTTCTTAGCTTTGTGAGCTTTATTCAGACCTTCAATAACTTCTGCAGTGATGTTAAGCTGAGGAGCACCGTAAAGAATGTTGTCACCCATCTTTGTGATGATGTATGTGTACTTGCCATCCTTATTGTATTTCTTGATGAAACTGTCAATGTCTTCCTGGAGCTGCTTGTTCAGTTTCTCTTCTTCCTTGGCATAGCTGTTCATGAGATTCTCCTTCAGAATCTGCAAATCGTAAGCCTGTTTCTCAATACCTGCCTGAACACTCTGTGCCTGCTGCTGTGATGTATATTTGTTACTGCGTACGTCCTGCTCGAACTTTGCGGCAGCAGCCTGCAGGGCCTTTTCCTTCTTAGTTACAGTGGCCTGTATGTTCTGAAGCTTCTTTTCGAGAGCAGCCTTTGATTCCTTACAGAATTCATACTGTGTAAAGATTGAATCGTATACGATGTATCCAATCTTCAGTTCGCTATTGGCAGCAGCTGTAGCTGTCTCTGTCTGAGCCGGAGCTGCATTCTTCTGTGTACCGTTGTTGCAAGAACCAAGTACAAGCGCAGCTGCAGCAATGGCAGCAACGCCGAATTTTCCAAATGTCTTCATATTATTTGTCCTTATTTAATTTAATCTTATTCTTAATATAACCTTTCCTATTACGTGCTTCCTTGTCCTGATCCATTACGCAGTGAATCCTCATAGAACGTAAGCCCGGATTGTCGTGTACATGCTGTGAAGAAAAGTATCCATTTTTCACAAAAATCACCTTAACGCTTAATAAAGCCAGTGAAATTGCAATTATTAACAGTGTAAGTAGTAATAATTGTACCATATTTATTATTTTTGCATGCAAAGATAACTATTTATTAACAAATAAGTCACATAAAACTAATAATAATGAATAAAAACGATTTGAAACCTTCTTGCGTCTTTGAACAGTTCGCAAGAATTAATCAGATTCCTCGCCCTTCTAAAAGAGAAGAGAAAATCATTGCTTACTTAAAAGAATTTGGTGAAAGCCGCGGTCTCGACACACAGGTAGACGAAGCAGGCAACGTAATTATCCGTAAGGCTGCAACTCCTGGTTACGAGAACAAAGAAATGGTAGTCCTTCAGAGCCACAGCGATATGGTTTGTGATAAGCTCGTTGATATAGATTTCGATTTTGATAACGATCCTATCCAGACATATGTTGATGGTGAATGGCTGAGAGCTAAGGGTACTACACTTGGTGCCGACGATGGTATCGGATGTGCAATTGAACTTGCAATCCTTGACAGCAACGATATAAAGCACGGTCCTATCGAATGTCTTTTCACAAGAGACGAAGAGACAGGTATGACAGGTGCATTCGGAATGAAACCTAACTTCATGAAGGGTAAGATGCTTATCAACCTTGATAGTGAAGACGAAGGTCAGATTTTCGTAAGCTGTGCAGGTGGTATCACAACATATATTGAATTTGACTATACTAAAGAAGAGGCTCCTGCAGGAATGACATTCATGATGGCTTCACTGAAGGGTCTTACAGGCGGTCACTCTGGTGATGATATTAACAAGAAGCGTGCTAACGGTATTAAGATTCTTACTCGTTTCATCTATATGGAGCAGAACAAGATGAACCTCCGTCTTGCTTCATTCAACTCAGGTAAGATGCACAATGCTATTCCTCGTGACGGAAAGGTAGTATTCGCTGTTGAAAGCTCAAAGGTTGCTGAAGTTAAGGCAGACTGGGCAGCATTCCAGGAAGGTGTAAGAGAAGAATTCCATGTAACAGACAAGACTATGGAATTTGGCCTGACAGAAGAAAAGGCAGAGAAAGTTCTTCCCGAAGAAACAGGTCGCAAGCTTATCATGGCTATGCAGGGTGTTCATAACGGTGTATTTGCAGTATGTCAGGACGAAGCTCTTAACAACATGACAGAGACATCAAGCAACATTGCAAGCATAAAGACATCAGACAATAAGATTAACATCGTAGCTTCTCAGCGTTCTAACGTAATGAGCAATCTGCAGAATATGGCTAACACAATACGTGCTACATTCGAGCTGGCAGGTGCTAAGGTAGAACAGGGCGACCGTTACCCAGCATGGAAGATGAATGCAGAAAGCAAACTTACAGCAATTGTTGTTGAAACATACAAGAAACTGTTTGGTAAGGATCCTAAGGTTCTTGGTATTCACGCAGGTCTTGAGTGTGGTTTGTTCTCAGAGAAATATCCTGACATGGATATGGTTTCATTTGGTCCGACACTCCGTGATGTTCATACACCAGACGAGCGTCTTTACATACCTACAGTACAGATGGTATGGGATCACCTGCTCGAGGTTCTCGCTAACATTCCCGAGAAGAAATAATTAAAAACATATACAATGTTTTAAGGAACGTGCATATCTTTTGTTAGAGTTATGTACGTTCCTTGTTACTTTTAGTATGTAGTTGCACAATTAACGTAAACTCTATAAAAATGAAATTCGCAATAATAGCCGCAGGATTAGGAGAGAGACTTGCCAGCGAAGGCGTGGAAGTTTCAAAACCATTGGTTAAGGTAAATGGTGAAATGCTCATAGACAGACTTATGCGCATATTCAGTGAGTGTAATGCTTCAGAGATTATCGTTATCTGTAACGACCTTTACGAAGATGTAAAACAGCATCTGGTTAAGATTAGAGACGAAAAAGATCTTCCGCTCACAATAATCACAAAAACAACAGAAAGTTCAATGCATAGTCTGCACGAAATCAGCAGATATCTGCGTAAAGAACCTTTTTGTCTTACTACTGTAGATACTATTTTCAAAGAAAATGCGTTCTTAGATTACGTTCAGAAATTTGAAGAAATGACTACAGCAGGAACTACAGACTGTCTGATGGGAGTTACAGAATTTGTTGATGACGAAAAACCTCTGTATGTTGATGCCGATAATGCAGATAATATTACAGCATTCTGTGACGATAAAGAAAATTGTCGTTACGTTTCTGGCGGAATATACGGACTTAATCCTCGTGCAATGAAGACTCTTGATGCGTGTATCGAGCGCGGCGAGAAGCACATGCGAAATTTCCAGCGTGCCCTTCTGAAGGACGGACTTACAGTTAAGGCATACGCATTTGATAAAATTATAGACGTTGATCATGCTGACGACATACGTAAGGCAGAAGAATTCTTAAACGAATGAAGATAGCAGCCATATACAGGGCCGGACGTTATTCTCCTAATTCAGAAGAGAAAGACCGGCTCATAATGGATGCAGTGGTCAGATTATTACGTGACGAAGGAAATGTAGTGGAATGCTTGCACGATGACGACTGCAAGTTAAGCAACGACACAGATTTGTGTATAACCATGGCACGTTCCGAGCATGCACGTAGTATGATAGAAAAAACAGGTAAGGCATCTTTAAACGGTGCCATGAGTCCTCAATGGTGTAGCAAGCAGAATGTACGTAATGTAATGCGCAGCAACAATATTCCTATGACACCAGATAAAGGATCATACGGATATTGGGTGAAACGTGGCGACGGGCAGCCTCAGGGGTGCAGTGACGTAATGTTTGCAGCCGATGATGCAGAATTAAAACGTCTGATAGAACTGTTTTCTGCACGCGGAATAAATAATGTAACCACAGAGGCACATGTTCCTGGCGATCTGATAAAGTTTTATGCTGTAGAAGGGACAGATTTCTTTCGCATATATTATCCTACCGACGACGGTAAGTTTAAGTTCGACAACGAACTCCGTAACGGCAGGGCAGAACATTATGGGTTTGAAAAGACAGAACTCAAAGATAAGGTAATGCAGCTGGCACGACTTCTTGACACTCCCGTATGCGGGGGAGACTGTATAGTGAGAGCTGACGGAACTTTTGCAATAATAGATTTTAACGACTGGCCAAGTTTTTCAAGGTGTAGAACCGAGGCAGCTGAGGCCATTGTAGAACTTATAAATAAGAAATATATTAAAAGAGATGACATCTAACTTTAAACAACTTCTTAAAGCATCTTTCAAGTCGGAAGACACGGAAGAATGGCTTGATGTGCATTTTACTCGTCCTATTGGACTTGCTTTTGCACTGATGTGGAAGAAGTTAGGCGTGCATCCAAACACCATTACCATTCTTTCCATATTCTTAGGAATGGCGGCAGCATACATGTTTTATTATACAGACTTAGAGCATAACATTGCAGGTGTCATACTGCTTATGTTTGCCAATTTCTGTGACAGTACCGACGGACAGCTTGCACGACTGACAGGACAGAAAACCCTGATAGGTCGTATGCTTGATGGTTTTGCCGGTGACGTGTGGTTTGCGTGCATATATATTGCGATATGTCTGAGAATGATGCCGCAGACAATTCCCGGTACAGATATGGAATGGGGCTTTATAATCTGGGGACTTGCTGTAGTTGCAGGTATCATGTGCCATTCGCCTCAGAGTTCTCTTGCCGATTATTACCGACAGATTCATCTTTATTTCCTATTGGGAAAAGAAGGTAGCGAACTAAATTCGTACCGTCAGCAGAAAGAAATATTAGACAGCCTTCCAAAAAAAGGAGCAACGCTCGACAAACTGTTTTATTTCTTCTATGCACGTTACTGTCGGAGTCAGGAGAAACGTACACCAATGTTTGCGCGTTTCTTTGCACTTGCGCAGGAGAAGTATGGTTCACCGCTTAAAATACCTGTAGAAACAAAGAAAAAACTTCTCGATGGCAGCAGACCACTGATGAAATATACTAACCTGCTTACATTCAATTCGCGTGCGATAACAATTTATATCACATGCCTGTTAGGATGTCCGTGGGTGTATATGTTAGTTGAGATAGTTGTATTTACTATAATGTATAAATACATGCACTATAAACATGAAACAATGTGTAAGGTGCTTACTGAAGAAATATCATGAAAGGATATATATTTGACTTCGGCGGAACAATAGACACTTCGGGTTGTCACTGGGGACGTCTGCTGTGGCATGTCATGGAAAGAAATGGTGTTCTTGTGACGGAACAGAATTTCAGAGATGCATACGTATATGCCGAACGTACACTGGGAAAGAACCCTATAATACAGACTAATTACGATTTTCGTAAGACAATCGAATTAAAACTGCGCATAGAGCTTGAATATTTAGTGCGTGAGAAGATGTGGGAATGTAAGGAGTCGGAATGTCATGCCATGCACAGACAGCTTCTCGATGATGTATATTCGCATGTATGTGTCACAATAGCAGAGAACAAGAAAATTCTTGAAAAACTGGCCGAGACATATCCATTGGTTCTTGTAAGTAACTTTTATGGAAACATGAACATTGTACTGAAGGAATTCGGATTGGACGGACTTTTCAAGACAGTCGTTGAGTCGGCTGTAATCGGAATACGTAAACCTGACGAACGAATCTTCAAGATAGGAGTTGAGGCTCTCGGAATGAATCCCGAAGACGTTACCGTTGTGGGTGACAGTTATAAAAAAGACATCATCCCTTCGCACAAAATAGGCTGTAAGACAATATGGCTCAAAGGTGAAGGATGGACTGACGAACAGGTGGTGAAACCTGTTGCGGACAGAATAATAAAAGACTTGAAAGAATTGGTACTTTAAAATTATAAACAATATGAACAAGGCAAATGTAAAGCCGGCAGAAGGCAAACTTGGTATCCTCTGTGTCGGTCTTGGTGCAGTAGCATCTACATTTATGACAGGTGTCCTGATGGTTCGTAAAGGACTTGGCAAACCTGTAGGATCAATGACACAGATGGATAAGATCCGTGTCGGTAAAGGTGAGAACAAAGAGTATAAGCACATTTATGACATCGTTCCTCTTGCTTCTCTTGATGATATAGAATTCGGAGCATGGGAGATTTTCCCTGACAACGCATTTGAAAGCGCAATGCATGCAGAAGTTCTGCGTGACAGAGATATATATCCTGTAAAGGAAGAACTTGAAGCTATTAAACCGATGAGGGGCTGTTATGATCCTAACTACGTAACACGTCTTGACGGAAATTACTTTAAGGATCTTAAGATGACACGTCGCGAGATGGCAGAAGATCTGCGCAAAGATATCCGTCGCTTTAAGGAGGAACACGGATGCAGCCGTGTAGTTGTTATCTGGGCAGCATCAACAGAAATCTATATTCCGAGAGTTGCTGCAATACACGATGATCTTGCAGCTTTCGAAAAGGCTATGGACGCTGATGATAAGGAAAACATAGCACCGAGTATGTGTTATGCTTATGCAGCACTTAAGGAAGGTGCTCCTTTCATCATGGGTGCTCCTAACACATGTGTTGATATTCCAGCAATGTGGCAGCTGGCAGAACAGACAAAGATGCCTATCGCCGGTAAGGACTTCAAGACAGGTCAGACAATGATGAAGACCGTCCTTGCTCCTGCTTTCCGTACACGTTGTTTAGGTGTCAGCGGATGGTTCTCTACAAACATCTTAGGTAACCGTGACGGCGAGGTGCTCGACTGTCCCGAGAACTTCAAGACAAAGGAAGTAAGTAAGCTTTCTGTTATCGAAACAATTCTTAAGAAAGATGAACAGCCTGATCTTTACAGTGATGTTTATCACAAGGTAAGAATCAATTACTATCCTCCACGCAATGATGATAAGGAAGGATGGGACAACATTGACATCTTCGGATGGATGGGTTATCCTATGCAGATAAAGGTAGACTTCCTCTGTAAAGACTCTATCCTTGCTGCTCCTCTGCTTCTTGACCTTACATTGTGTTCTGACCTCGCTGCGCGTGCAGGACGTTATGGCATTCAGACATGGCTGTCATTCTTCCTCAAGAGTCCTATGCATGACGACGAACACGATCCCGTACACGACCTTTTCAAACAGTATACTATGTTTAAAAATGCAATTCGTGAAATGGGAGGATACGAAGCAGATGAAGAAATCGACTAAACTTTTTAAAATATTTCTAACACTCTTTTTCTGTGCCCTGGCAACTGTTGCAGGGGCACAGATAAAGGGTGTTGTTATTGATAATTCCACGGGCGAAGCAATTCCTAACGCCACTGTTGTTTACAAAGGACTTAAAATTTCTACTATTGCTGACATCGACGGGCAATATGTTATTCAGCGCCATAATGGTGCCGAACTTACTTTCAGTGCTGTAGGCTATAAATCACAGACGGTGCTTATATCTAATAAAATTCCGTCGAAGATGAATGTAAAGCTCGATACTGACATTGAGCTAC
This sequence comes from Prevotella sp., assembly GCA_020026195.1. Taxonomy (GTDB): domain Bacteria; phylum Bacteroidota; class Bacteroidia; order Bacteroidales; family Bacteroidaceae; genus Prevotella. Next base: position 16,254 of record JAHHQW010000007.1, on the reverse strand, counting down.
TTTCGGAAGTGCTGGTTAAGTCAAAGAAGAAACGATACAGTCGTAAAAATAACCCTGCCGTGGAACTTATGAGAAGGGTTATAGATGCCAAGAAACGAACAGATTTAAAAAATAACGATTATTACCGATTCCGTAAGTATCAGAAAATAACACTTGCTGAGAACGACATTACTCCTTCTGATCTTCTTGAATCAAAACGATTCAAAGGTAAAGACTGGCTGATAAATCAGGTGGAGATGTGTGATATCAACAAGAAACTGATACTTCCTCTGTCGGTAGGAGAAACTGTCTCTGACTATATATATCGTAAATCTCCAAAGACAGAACGTACCATAATAGAAGGACAGCGTTCGCATGGCATCAATGATATAATACAGACGGGTGATATCCTTAATGTTGCTATAAAAGATCTTTTTACAGATGTTGATATTTACGATGATCAGATTCGTCTGCTACAGTATCAGTTTACCAGTCCTATAGGTCGTACAGCCATACAGTTCTATCGTTTTTACATACAGGATACAGTAAGGATAGAGAATGACAGCTGCATACATATGGCTTTCATTCCTAATAATCAGCAGGACTTCGGATTCAGGGGCGACCTGTGGATTGTAAAAGACAGTTCACTGCACGTGAAACGTTGCGAACTTTCTATACCCAAGCGTTCGGACGTTAACTTCGTGGATAACATGAAGATTGTACAGGAATATACAAAACTTGATAATGGCGAATGGGTGCTTACTACTGATGACATGATTGTGGAAATGTCACTTCTCGACTTTCTGAGCAAGATGGTGGTAATACGAACCACGCGCCTTGGTGATTATTCGTTTGATGAGATTCCAAACAAGTTGTTTAAAGGAAAGAAAAAAGAGATTCTGCGTCCAGATGCCGAGATGCGTGATGATAAGTTCTGGGCGGATAACCGTGCTGTGGAACTTACCAAGAGCGAGGGTAGGATGAAGACGTTCGTAAAGAATCTTACAGAAACAAAAGGATTTAAATATGTTTTGTTTGTTGCAAGGCTCTTTATTGAAAATTTCGTAGAGACAGGTGGAAAGAACAAACCGAGTAAAGTTGATATAGGACCTATTAATACGATGATATCAAATAACTTTATTGATGGTTTCCGTTCGCGAGTATCTGCACAGACAACGGCAAATCTCAATAAGCATCTGTTCTTATCTGGTTATTATGCACACGGATGGGATAGTAAAAAGAATTATTACAAAGCAGACGTAACTTATTCGTTCAATAAGAAAGAATATCTGCCACGAGAATTTCCGAAACGAACAATATCGTTTACATCGACATACGATGTAATGGCACCTTCTGATAAGTTTATCTCAACGGATAAGGATAATGTGTTCACTGCATTCAAATGGACGAAGGTTGAAGAAATGATGTTCTATAATCGTCAGCAGCTTTCGTTCGAATATGAACAGGAATATGGTCTTAAGACTTCTCTCTTCCTGAAACGCGAAAGTAATGAGGCTTGTGGTAAACTGTCATTTACTCCGCTTTCAACGCCTGGAGTATCTAAGAAACTTAATACATCAGAGCTTAAGGCAGAGTTGTTCTTCTCGCCCGGGCAGACATATATAAATACAAAACAGCGCAGAACAGTATTTAATAAGGATGCTCCAGAGTTCTCTTTGTCACATACTATAGGTTTTAAGGGATTCTTAGGAGGCGATTACAGATATAACTTTACAGAGGCACGTATTTACAAACGACTGTTCCTGAACAGCTGGGGGTATGTAAACTGTACGCTTAAGGCAGGAGCACAGTGGAATACAGTACCGTTCCCGCTGCTTATAATGCCTGCGGCCAATCTGTCATTCATATTACAGAGAGAAACATTCTCGCTGATTAACAACATGGAGTTTTTGAACGACAGATATGCAAGTGTTGATATCGGATGGAATCTGAATGGAAAGCTTTTCAATAGAATTCCTCTGCTTAAACATCTTAAGTGGAGAGAGCATATAGGTTTCAAATGTCTGTGGGGTAAACTTACTGACAAGAACAATCCTATGCTTAATCCTAACAGCAGTCTGCTTATGCAGTTCCCTGAAGGTTCTACCATAATGGATCCGCACAGACCATACATGGAAGTATCATTTGGTATTCATAATATATTCAAACTTTTCCATGTGGAATATGTAAGACGTTTAAATTATCTGGATCTTCCGACGGCTCACAAGCATGGTGTCAGACTTATGATGCAGATGACATTCTAACATAACAAATAATATTTTGACTATGCACCTCAGACATATAATATTGTCAGCTGCCGTGTTATTTTCGTTTAGTGCAAATGCACAGCTAAAACTTGTTTGTGAGAGAACTTTAAACGAAGATAACGAGCCAGCACCAGTACATCCTGTTCCTCATGAACGACAGATAAAATGGCAGGAAACAGAGTTTTATGCTTTTTATCATTATGGCATGAATACTTATACGGGCAAGGAGTGGGGCTTTGGCAATGAAAATCCAGATCTTTTTGCTCCGACTGCTGTGCCAGACTGTATGCAGTGGCTCAGTGTGGCGCGTGATGCTGGAATGAAAGGTGGTATTGCAGTTGTAAAGCATCATGATGGTTTCTGTCTGTGGGATACAGAGACAACCAGTCACAAATGTACTTCTTCATCAAATATTAATGCACAGAAGACAAATATACCGAGAGATTTTGCTGCTGCTGCACGCAAGCTTGGAATGAAGTATGGATTTTATGTATCACCATGGGACCGTAATTCAGAATATTACGGCACAGACCGTTATGTTAGTGATGTGTTTTTGCGACAGTGTGCCGAACTTGCCCAGTATGGTACTGACCAGTTTGAGATGTGGTTTGACGGAGCTAATGGCGGTGATGGATATTATGGAGGAAAAGAAGGTACACGTCATATAGACAGAACTGTTTATTACGATACCCCCAATCTTAGAGATACTGTTCATAAAGTATGTCCCGACTGTGTGTTATGGGGCGAAGGAGGAGAGGCCAGATGGATTGGTAACGAAGAAGGTTTCTCTGGTGAGACAATATGGAGCACTGAGAATCGCGGATATTCTCCAGAATCGAATGGTACTAAAGGAACAGAAGACGGCTGGTTCTGGCTGCCAGGTGAGAGTGATGCAAAGATTTCTGATAAAGGCTGGTTCTGGCATGATGGCGAGAAGATAAAGAGTCCTGAACGTCTGTTCCAGATGTATCTTGAAACTGTAGGCCGTAATGCTACGTTGATATTAAATATAGCTCCAGACATAAATGGAAGGCTTCCTGAGCAGACTGCCGAAGGACTGCATAAAATGGGTGAACTCCTTAGACAGCGTCTTGGCAATGATATTGCTCGAAAAGCTAAAGTAATTGCTGATGCAGAACGTATGTCTGGTAAAAATCGTAATTACAAAGCATCTAACGTAAATGATGGTAAGAAAGATACTTACTGGTCGACTGATGACGGTAAGAATTCAGGTGTACTAACATTTTCATGGAAAGAACCGCAGGAAATTCGTTATGTCCTGTTACAGGAAAACATACGTTTAGGTCAGCGTATTCGCAAATTCACAATAGAAACGAGTAATGATGGAAAGAACTGGAAACGTCAGGGAGGTGATGTGAAGACAACGACTATAGGTTACAAACGAATTATACCTCTTAATGGCAGTACGGTAAATAGTTATACAGATGCCGTAAGTGCTAAATATCTGCGCGTAAGCATAACAGATTCAAAATCATGTCCAACAATACAAAACATTGAAATTTATTAATCATGAATAAGTTCTTATCTTTACCGCTGATAGCTTTTGCTCCTTTATATGCAGGTGCTCAGAACATAGATTTTGAACTCTCTGACACTTATCGTTCTATTGGTGTTTATGATACATGGGAAGAATCACCTTTCAGAACGGGAGAACTGAAAGGAAATGTAAAGGTTGTGGATAATTTCCTTAAAGAAGGCAATGAATCATCAAAGATATTAGGTATTCAGCGTTCCAGATTTGGAAGTAATACTTTCGGAGCGCGTATAGATTTGAACAAACCTTTCGCCATCAGTCCGGAAACACAATATGTTCATGTTAAAATGTACAAGCCGGTAGCTGGAAAGGTTATGCTTATCGGATTAGGTAAGCGTGTCGAGCGTAAAGGACAGTCGCCAGAAACTGAACAATTCTGGGTATATTCGGATAATGAAGTAGTTCCGGACAGATGGAATGATGCTGTGTTTGCAGTAAAGGGTAACGAGGGAGTCGAAATCTATTCACTTGTCGTAGTTCCAGACTGTACTTCTCCTCATAATCTTAAGAACGATTTTGCTGCGTATATCGATGATATTGAAGTTAGCAGTGATAAGACTCCGAAAATAAACATAAGAAGTGGCTCCTGTACAATAGGAACATCTGAAGATGCGGCATTTGTAACACTTAATGCAGCAAGCCGCAATGGTTATGTTACAGACGGAAATGGGAAGGAACTTTTATCAGTAAGACTCCCTAAGGAAAAAGCATTTGAAATAAAGGCAACACCTGCTCCTGGATTTACATTAAACTATGTGACTATAAAAAGTAAGTCGTTTGAAAAGAAAGTTGAGGCTCTGCAATTTGATAATGAGGGAAAATTCAAAGTTCCTGCAGAATGGATAAAAGAAGATATAATGATTGAAGGGGAATTTAAGAGCACTGATAAATAATAAGACCGAAGCGAGACAGTTAGTTTAAATTTTACTTTCTTGACTGTGTGTTTTAGAAATCATATTATTATAGTTGTGTACTAACTTTGATAAAAAATAAGCGGTTAAGATTCTATGTCCTAACCGCTTATTTATTAAATATAAATGTAGATTATCCCTTTTTCTTCTTATTCTTAAGAACAATCATTGTAACTGATATGATTATAAGTAAGAAACCAATAGCTACATAGATTGTCATTGGTTCACCAAATACAAGAATACCTACTGTAAGCGCTGTAAGAGGTTCAAAAGCTCCAAGTACAGCACACATAGTACTTCCAACCTGCTTTATACCCATTATGAGTGTAAGGTTTGAAACTGCAGTAGGAATTATAGCAAGTCCTAACAGACTGAAGAACTGTAATGGTTGAGATATTGTCTGTATGGAACCCTTTGTTGTCATACTGTATGCTGCAAGCATAAATGTTCCTACGAGTAAAACCCAGAAGGTAAGTTTTAAACTACCCATTTGTCTTACTTTCATTACATTTACGCTTACCATATAACATGAGTATGCAAAACCTGAGATTATGGCAAAAAGAAGTCCTACGGCTGATTTTACATTACCATTCTCGGCTGCTCCTGAAAGGAAGAAGACACCTACTACTGCAAGTATTATGGCAATGGCGGTTACGGGTGAAAATTTCTCGCCAAAGAATATTGTCATTATAAGACTTGTGAAGATAGGGTATGAGAACATAAGTGTCGTAGCTATACCGGTATCCATGTAGTTGTAACTTTCGATAAGTGCCATGGCCGAGACAGTATATATTGCAGCTAAAAAGACAATACGCCATAGTTCGTCTTTGTTTACTGACGGCTTGATGTGATTAAAGAACATCAGGGCAAGCATTACGAGGGCACCGAATCCAAAACGATATACAAGAATTGACGATGTCACCATGCCGCTGTCCATTACAGGCTTGGTAAAGAGAGGAATAAGACCGAAGGTTGCTGCCGAGATTATGGCATTGCCGAACCCTTTTACTGTATTTGACATTTTCATATTTTAAAACTCGTTTTTAATAGAATAGCAGAAGGCCTGCTACTGCACAATAAACCATCATCCTTATAGGTTTTATTCCTGCAACCATTACTCCGTATAATGCCGCAATAAATAAGAAGATGCTTACAGAGAACTGCCATGGATTTTCAGAAAAACTGCTGAAGTTCTCTTTTGTCATAAGCATAAGAGTCGTAGCACCGAGAAGACCTAATATTGCCGGACGTAATCCCTTAAGGGCTGACTGTATAACAATAGATTTCATGTGCTTACGGAACACTTTACATATGGTCAGCATGATAATGAATGAAGGAAGTACTACAGCGAAAGTAGCAACGAAACTTCCTAATACGGCCATTACGCCAGTAAATCCTGCGTTATGCACGGCGGTATATCCGCAGTATGTAGCCGAATTAATTCCTATAGGACCAGGAGTCATCTGACTTATTGCAACGATGTCAGCAAATTCGCCAGAAGTAAGCCATCCATAATTCTGTACTACCTCGTTCTGTATAAGTGACAGCATTGCATATCCGCCTCCAAAACCGAAAAGACCGATTTTAAAAAACGTTATGAAAAGATATAAGTATATCATTGTTCCCTTTGTTATTGATTGAGTTTGTCAGGATGTTCCCTGTAATATAAGTATCCGCCCACAACACCCAATAATAGTATAAGAATGGGAGAAACTCCTAACAGCCATATTGCAAGAGCGCTTGCTATTGGTATCCAGCAGTTATATCTGTTTATACCAGAACGTTTTGCAAGTTTATAGGTCGGTACGGCAATCAGTGCAACTACGGCAGGACGTAATCCCATGAATATAGAAGCAATGATGTGGTTATCTTTAAAACTATGGAAGAACATTGCTATAGCCAGAATAATAAGAAACGAAGGTAGTGATGTGCCTACTGATGCGCACACTGCTCCTTTGTTGCCATAAAGCTTATGACCAATCATAATACTAATATTTACGGCAAACACGCCCGGTGCACTCTGGGATATAGCAAGAGTGTCGACAAACTCTTCTGGCGTAAGCCATTTGCGTTTGTCGACAACTTCTGATTCTATTAATGAAATCATAGCGAATCCACCACCTATGGTGAATAAGCCGATTTTAAAAAACGTCGTGAAAAGCTCTTTCACTTTTATTTCTTATTTTCAATCCATTTACGTGCATTTACAAATGCTTCTATCCATGGAGTAACTTCGTCGTTCTTTCTTGGATAATATGCATTCTGCCAGGGGAATATCGAACGTTCCAAGTGAGGCATCATAGCAAGATGACGACCATCGTTGCTGCAGATTGCTGCAACACTTGAATCAGATCCGTTAGGATTGCCGGGATATTCGTCGTAATTGTAACGTGCAACTACATTATATTTCTTTATATCTTCAGGAAGAGAGAACTTCCCTTCACCATGAGCAACCCAGATACCGAGACTCTTTCCCTTCATGCTCTTCATCATAACGCTTTCGTTATCTTCAATGTGAACACCAAGGAATGCACTCTCAAATTTCTTTGAGTCGTTGTGCAGCATACGTGTACGCTTTTCGTGGTCAGGGTTGATGAGGTTGAGTTCTATCATCAGCTGACATCCGTTACAGATACCGAGTGACAGAGTGTCTTCGCGAGCATAAAAACGATCAAGTGTTTCCTTTGCCTTCGGATTAAAGAGGAATGCACCTGCCCATCCCTTTGCACTTCCTAAAACGTCACTGTTAGAGAAACCGCCGCAGAATACAATCATGTTTATATCATCAAGAGTCTCACGTCCGCTGATAAGGTCGGTCATTGTAACGTCCTTTACATCGAAGCCTGCAAGATACAGAGAGTAGGCCATTTCGCGGTCACCATTCGTTCCCTTTTCGCGAATGATTGCTGCGCGTACGCCGCTACGTCCCTTACGATCTGGAGTTATGCCGTACTGCGACATCTTGCCGTTGAACTTATAGCCGAAGTTAAATTTGATTGGCTGCTTCTTATAATTGTCACGACGTTTTTCTGCACATCCGTTCTGAGCCTGCTTTCTTTCAAAGAGGTAAGAAGTGCTGTACCATACATCGCGCAGAGCATTGATGTCGAACTCGTGAGTATAATCGTCTTTCTTGATAGTGATCTTTCTCTCGCCAGGAACAGAGTAACCAATCTTAGCATAACCTACGCCAGCTTCTTCCATAAACTTGCGGAAGTCTTCCTTATGTTCGTCTGAAACTTCAATGATTACACCAGGGTTCTCGGCAAATAAGATCTTAACGATATCGTCGTTATTAATATCATGCAGATTGATGTGCATTCCACCTTCGCGATTAGCAAAACACATTTCGAGCAATGTGGTAATCATACCGCCTGCACTGATATCGTGACCTGCCATTATCCAACCACGTTCGATAAGTTCCTGAACGGCGTTGAATGCATCAGCGAAGTATTCAGGGTCAGCAACTGACGGAACATTATCTCCAACCTTGTTTCTGCTCTGTGCAAGTGCACTTCCGCCGAGACGTGGCTCCATGAAAGAGAAGTCAATATGATAAATTGATGCATTGGCATCGTTGACCAATACAGGAGAAACAACCTTCTTTACATCGCTTACTTCGCCACCGCTTGTTACGATAACTGTACCCGGAGATATGATCTTCTCGCCGTTAGGATATTTCTGACTCATTGAGAGAGAATCCTTACCTGTAGGAACATTTATGTGAAGTGCGCAGCAGAAATCACTTAATGCTTTTACTGCACGATACAGACGTGCATCTTCTCCCTTCTGTGAACGGCAAGGCCACATCCAGTTTGCTGAAAGACTTACGCTTTCAAGTTTTTCTGTAAGTGGAGCCCATACAATATTTGTCAATGCTTCTGCTACAGAAAGTACACTGCCTGCCTCTGGAGATGCAAGACCAGCCTGAGGTGCATGACCAAGAGCTGTTGCAATACCCTTCGTTCCGCGATAGTCAAGTGCAGCGACACCGCAGTCTGACAATGGCAACTGGATTTCACCCTGGCACTGCTGGCGTGCAATCTTACCCGTTACTGAACGGTCTACTTTGTTTGTCAGCCAATCCTTACATGCAACGGCTTCCATCTGAAGTACATCATTAAGGCATTTGTCAATTTCGTCCTTGTCTATATAAGGTAAGTCTTCGTAATGACGTTCAACGGTCTCGTCTTCCATTATAGTTTTAGGAGAATGACCGAACATCTGAGCAACATCGAGGTCGAAAGGCTTTACGCCATCACCTTGTTTGAATGAGAAGTGAGCATCTCCTGTTGTCTCGCCTACGATATACATCGGGGCACGTTCGCGATCTGCAATTCTCTTAACACGGTCAATATGTTTCTCGTCGATGAGCAGTCCCATACGCTCCTGACTCTCGTTTGCGATAATTTCCTTGGCAGAAAGTGTCTTGTCACCGATAGGCAGTTTCGTCATGTCGATTTCGCCACCACATTCTTCAACAAGTTCAGAGAGACAGTTAACATGTCCTGCTGATCCGTGGTCATGAATACTTACTACAGGGTTACCAAGTTCTTCTTCGCACAATGCACGAACAAGGTTGTAGGCACGTTTCTGCATTTCAGGATTTGCACGCTGGACTGCATTAAGTTCAATGCCGTGACCATAACGACCTGTATCAACAGAAGACACACTACCACCACCAAGACCGATTCGGTAGTTGTCACCACCTACAACGACAATCTTGTTGCCCTTTGCAGGTTCGCGTTTAAGACAGTATTCTTTTTTGCCATATCCGATACCACCTGCAAGCATGATGACTTTATCGTAAGCATATTTTTCTTCGCCTTCTTTATGTTCGAAAGTAAGCAGAGAACCTGTAATCAGAGGCTGACCGAACTTGTTACCAAAGTCAGATGCTCCGTTTGAAGCCTTGATGAGAATCTCTTCAGGACTCTGATACAGCCATTGTCTTACGGGAAGAATGTTTTCCCATGTGTGAGCTTTATCTGTACGTGGATATGATGTCATGTAAACTGCTGCGCCAGCAATAGGAGATGAACCTGTTCCACCGCCCATGCGGTCTCTGATTTCACCACCAGTTCCTGTAGAAGCACCATTGAAAGGTTCTACTGTTGTAGGGAAATTATGTGTTTCTGCTTTCAGTGAGATAACGCTTTCTACTTCTTTTACGTCGAAATAGTCAGAAGTTGACTGATCTTTCGGCGCAAACTGTTCAATCATTGGGCCTTGTGCAAAAGCCACATTATCTTTATATGCACTTAATATCTTGTTAGGATTCTCTTTTGTAGTCTTCTTAATCATTGCAAAGAGTGAAGACTCCATTTCCTTGCCGTCGATTATGAAAGTACCTCCAAAAATTTTGTGGCGGCAGTGCTCTGAGTTAATCTGACCGAAACCAAATACTTCAGAGTCTGTGAGATTCCTTCCAAGTTGTTTTTCTACTTTATGTAGGTATTCTATCTCTTCTGGAGACAAAGCAAGACCTTCTTCTTCGTTATATTTCTCAAGATCTTCTACATAAATGATTTTTTCGGGAACAATGTTAACCGTAAAGATATCTTGGTCGATACCTTCGTACATTCTCTGTAGCATTGAATCATATTCTGAGTCTTTGCTTTCTACAGGGAAAAACTCTTCTATACGTGTAATGCCTTTGAGACCCATATTTTGTGTAATCTCTACAGCGTTAGTGCTCCATGGTGTAACCATTTCGCGACGGGGACCTACAAAAAAGTTGTCGAGTTTTTCACTTTCAATGACTTTAGCATCGCCGTAAAGCCAGCAAAGTGCTTTTATTTCTTCGGAATTGAGCTGATGGTCAACTTCAGTTGCAATAACACTCGTGGATGGTGTTCTAAAAAAAAGAATCATACTTCAGTGTAAATTATAAGTTGTTAATATATGAATGCTGCAAAGATAAGTATAAATTGTGAATAATGCAAAGCATATAGATAAAAGACTTGTGTATAAGATGTATCTTTTTTATGACTCGTGTTTGCAATGCATTTATATGTTTTTAAGTTGTGTCTTGTCGTTAATGATGTTATATGCTGAATTCCAATGATTTAATACTATATTTATGGAAAAGTGAAATTGTATAAATATGGAACTTAAGTGCATAAAAAACAAAGTCTCTTATATAATAAGGTCTTCGTAATTTTCAATCGGTTCTTGTGTGTAAGATTGAATTTAAGAAGTTGTTTTTGGACTTGAAATGTTACCTGAAAAAATAGTAATATAATGTGAAATTAACATTTATCTTAATACAATCTGAATATCAGTGACATAAGTGTTTTAATAACAGATTATGTAGAAAATAACACGAATTATTTTGTTGCTTTCGTTTTGGAGATGATGATTTTTATACTATCTTTGCCAACGAATTATTAACAACTTTGGGAAACTTTTTCGGAGTATTTTACAATAAAGTTTTCCAAAAAGAAAATTTTGATTAACTGTAATTTAAAAAAAGTTGCACAAAAATAGTAAGTGACTAGCCTTGTAGAACACCACTAATAATACGATATACAGATGGAAATAACCAACTTTACAATCACCAAGCGTGATGGACAGAAGGAGCGTTTCTCCTTAGATAAAATAATGAATGCCATAATAAAGGCATTTGCGTCGGTTAATGAAAATATAGATCTTGAATCTATTTCAAAGATTTTAAGTCATCTCGACATGCATGAAGGCATTACCGTAGAAGATATTCAGAATCAGGTAGAAGAAGCTCTTATGCGTGAAGGTTATTATAAAGTTGCAAAGTCTTTTATGCTTTATCGTCAACGTCATACAGAGGATAGAGAGACTTTGGAGAAACTTACATTCCTGACAGACTATTGTCATTCTTCTAATGCTGCTACAGGTTCCAAGTATGATGCAAATGCGAATGTTGAACATAAGAATATAGCAACATTGATTGGTGAACTTCCTAAATCTGGATTTATTCGTCTTAACCGTCGTCTTCTTACTGACAGAATTAAAAAAATGTATGGTAAGGAAACTGCAAACAAGTATATAGATCTCCTTACACACCACTTTATATATAAGAATGACGAAACAAGTCTTGCAAATTATTGTGCATCTATAACCATGTATCCTTGGCTTATCGGAGGAACAACAGCAATCGGTGGAAACTCAACGGCTCCTACAAACCTTAAGTCGTTCTGTGGAGGTTTCGTAAACATGGTGTTTATGGTATCAAGTATGTTGAGTGGTGCATGTGCAACTCCCGAATTCCTTATGTACCTTAACTATTTTATAGGAAAAGAATACGGTAAGGATTATTGGAAAGAGGCTGATAAAGTGGTAGACCTTTCTGCAAAGCACAGAACCATCGACAAAATGATTACAGACTGCTTTGAGCAGATAGTATATTCAATCAATCAACCTACTGGTGCGCGTAACTATCAAGCCGTATTCTGGAATATTGCTTATTACGACAAATTTTATTTTGAAAGTCTGTTTGGTAATTTCGTATTCCCAGATGAGTCGAAACCCGACTGGGATAGCTTGAATTGGTTGCAGAAACGCTTTATGAAGTGGTTCAATAAAGAACGTACAAAGACAATGCTTACGTTCCCTGTTGAAACAATGGCACTGCTTTCTGAGAATGGTGATGTAAAAGATAAGGAGTGGGGTGATTTTACTGCAGAGATGTATGCAGAAGGACATTCATTCTTTACATATATGAGTGACAATGCAGACTCTCTGAGTTCTTGTTGCCGTCTGCGTAATGAAATACAGGATAATGGTTTCAGTTATACCCTTGGTGCAGGAGGTGTATCTACTGGCTCTAAGAGTGTTCTCACAATAAATCTTAACCGTACTATACAGTATGCTGTAAATCACGATCTTGATTATAAGGAATATCTTTCACAGGTTATCGACCTTGTACATAAAGTACAGCTTGCATACAATGAGAACTTGAAAGAACTCTATAATCAGGGAATGCTTCCTTTGTTTGATGCCGGTTACATTAATATCAATCGCCAGTACCTTACAATTGGTGTCAATGGACTTGTTGAGGCTGCAGAATTCATGGGCCTTCAGATAAATGACAATCCAGATTACCTCGCATTCGTTCAGACTGTTCTCGGTCTTATTGAAAAATATAACAAGAAGTATCGTACAAAGGAAGTAATGTTCAATTGTGAGATGATTCCTGCAGAAAATGTTGGTGTAAAACATGCAAAATGGGATAAAGAAGATGGATATTTCGTTCCTCGTGACTGTTATAACAGTTATTTCTATGTGGTAGAAGATGATTCATTAAATATCATTGATAAGTTTAAACTTCATGGAGCACCATATATAGAACATCTTACGGGTGGTTCTGCACTCCATCTCAACCTTGAGGAGCACTTATCAAAAGCTCAGTATCGTAATCTGTTGAAAGTTGCTGCAGAAGAAGGATGTAATTATTTTACTTTTAATATTCCAAATACTATATGTAATGACTGCGGACATATAGATAAGCGATACCTGCATGAATGTCCGGTATGTCATAGCAAGAATGTGGATTACATGACACGTATTATAGGTTATCTTAAGCGTGTAAGTAATTTCTCCGAGGCACGTCAGCAGGAGGCAGCAAGAAGATATTACATTAAGCCAAACAAATAATCATTTATTAGATAAAAGAATGTAAGGGTTGGAAGATTTTCTTTCAACCCTTATTTTAGGAGATAGCAATATGAAGTATGTTAATACTGGTATCGTGTTTCAGGAAATTCCAGATGAAACGACATTGGCAATAAATATATCAAACTGTCCATGTCGTTGTCCGGGATGTCACAGCTCATATTTATGGAGTGATGTCGGTGAGACTCTTGATGAAAGTGCGATTGATGACTTTATAAAAGTTTATGGTGGAGATATTTCCTGTATCGCCTTTATGGGTGGTGATGCTGATCCTAATTATATTGTACGTTTGGCAAATTACATACATCAGAAATATTCGGATAAGAAGGTCGGATGGTATAGTGGTAGGGTGCGTTTGGCTCAGGGAATAGATAAATGTGTTTTCGATTATATAAAGATAGGTCCGTATATAAAACATCTTGGTCCATTGAAGTCAAAGACAACAAATCAGAGGCTTTATAAGAAACTTGAAGATGATACCTTTGAAGACATTACTTATAGATTTTGGAAATAATACAAATAAAAAATAAAATACATTCTTAATGATAGACATGCATTTTGATAGCATTTATATTGTCAAAATGCATGTTTTATAATAAAAATCAGGTTAAACTTTAAGGATTGTTTGGCGTATATATAATATATATGTACATTTGTAACCAATTAATTAAACAATATAAATTTAATAATTAGTTATGAAACATTTTAAAATCAAAAGGACCGTCTTTGCTATGGCATCTGCGTGTCTTGTCTCATCGTCTGTACTTGCAGATGACGGACTGACACTTAAGGTTATCAGTAGTACTGGCGAAACTCCTGTGGAGTATGCCCTTGATGACATCCGTAAGATTACATTCCAAACAGATAATTTTACGGTGATGTTCAACGATGTGGCACACGGAAGCGAAAAATTTCTGTACGAAGACGTACAGAAGATGGTATTTGGTACTTCAACAACAAGTATTGATAACGTAAAGTCTGAAAATGGTAGTGAGATTGCAATTTCTTACGATGGCCGTACAATTAAGGTGAGCGGTTGCGAAGAAACAGCACAGCTCAGAGTATTTGACATTTCAGGACGTCCTGTAATCAGTGAAATAGTTTCTGGCGAAGCTTTAGTAAGCACAGAAAATCTTTCTACAGGTGTATATATTTTAAGAGTAAACAACAAAACATTTAAATTTAGCAAATTCTAATTATGAAAAAGTTTTTAACAACAATACTTTTTGCATTCGTAGCAGTTGTTATGTTTGCACAGACAAATCCTAAACGTCTTTTTGTACGTGATACAGCAGGTTCTTTGAAAGGTTTCCTTGTTGAGCGTATCGACAGTATTTTCTTCTATGATGTAGAAGGTGTAGCAAAGGTAGACGTTACATTTCACGAACTGAATCTTGACGATCCTGAGAATCCTGTCGTTATCTGCTCGTTCAAGCGTAGTGAAGCCTGCGGTTATTTCCGTTTTGCAGTTCTTCCAATAGCTAAAGCTGACGCTCTCAAGAATGCTGCAGCAGCAGCTAGATTTTTGGAAGATTCACAGGCTCCTATAGCAAATGGAGACTTTGATCATGGTCAGATGTCAGGTTTTAATTTCCCATTTACACCTGGAGCTTCTTATGCAATTATTGCTGTAGCTTATGACTTATATGGTATTGCTTGTGAAATGTCACGTGTAGATTTCTCTGTTCCTGATGCTGAAATCGTTGGTAAACCTTCTGTTACATGTAAAATAGATAATGTAACTGAAAAAACATTCACAGCTACAATGACACCAAATGATGACTGTACAGAATACTATGTATGTCTCTATGCTGAAGGTGAATTTGAAGCCCAGTACAACCAGTGGGCTCCTATGATGGGCTTTACATGTTATGGCGATATGGTAAAATCTTGGGGTGTTAATCCTGAGACTAAAGCAGGTTATTATGGAGAACAGTCAAACACATGGAATCAGCTCGAACCAGGTACAACATACGATCTTTACATCCAGCCCTGTGATGCTAATGGTAACTATGGTGAACTTGTTCTTGTAAAAGTTACAACAAAAAAGATGGGTGGAGAAGGTCTTTCTGAAATGACAATAGAAATTGGTGAGTTCAAAGAAAATAAGGTGGATGATGGTTCAATTGTTTACACTCAGCGTGTAATTTATACACCAAATGATCAGACGAACTTACACAGAGATATGATAATTGACACATATGCTATTGGTAGTCCTGAATTCCCCAGTGAAAAAGCTATTGTAAAATATCTTAAGTCGGAGAATCCTTTTGATCCATATTGGAATCAGTATGGTGTAGACGATGTTGCTTGGGAAGTTAAACCTGATACAGAATATGCAGCATATTCAATTGGTCAGAATGCTAACGGCGAATGGGGTCCTGTAGCGAAGAAGGTATTTAAGACACCTGCTGTTTCAAAATCAGCAAAGGCTGTTAAGACTTCTCCAGTAGCTAAACGTGCTAATGCTAAGGTTAACAATAACGTAACACTTCCTGGAGGATTTGTTATCAAGAAGAACCTGATGATTAAGTAATCTTTAGCTATCTAATAAAATTATTTATAACAAAGGTTGGAGGCCTTCTTAGGCTTCCAACCTTTTTGTTTCGTATTATTTTAATCAATATTGTTGATTATTTAAGAATGTCATAATAGAATGTTTTTATGACTTTAAGCGTTTTTATTTTTCGTAGTTTATGTTTTTGTTGTGCTCAAAAAATAAGTTCTATATTGTGTAATTCATGCTTTAAAAACATTTATTTGTTTTCGTAGAATTTATAAAGTGTTTTTAATTTTATAAGTACATATAGATAAAAAATACAATTTATATAGATGAACTTAATTACAATAGTTCGTTAAAAATTAGCCCAGCCTAAACGGCTCTGGCAGTAAA
>JAHHQW010000069.1 GCA_020026195.1 Prevotella sp. | reverse complement strand
CAGAACTGAAAAATTAGGGTCTCGCTTTAATGAATTTTGGAGCGGAATATTATTTGCCCCGATGCAGCATATTATGCTAATTGACTGTCAATACTTTATGGCTTAAAAGGTAGAAGGCTCAAAAATTTACTTGTTTTTTGCCGAAAATCGAAGATTTAACACTTTTAACCTTAGTTTATCTTCAAACGAAGGGGAAAAGAGAAAAATAGCTCTCTTTTGCTCCGAAACCTCCGGTTCGCAAAGATAAGGCATATCGGTGATTATTTCGCCGATTGAGGCTGCAAAATCGGAGATGGATTTACGGATTTGCAGGTTGCTTTTGTGTCTTGATGAGGGGCGAATCTTGCTTCGCTTTTGAGTTAGGATTTCGGATTCTTTTGCAGCCAAAAGAGAAAATCGGTAGATATGGTTCGGCTCGGCTTTGGCGAAGCCATTTCTTTTTCTCCCTCTGTTAGCTTTACTTTAATGAACGTATATATGAATACGGAGATAAAGTAAAGTTGCTTTCGATACAATCACCATCTTTGACCGAATCAATTTAACAAACTGTATACCATCAAAAATACAAAGTTATCTAGAACAAAAATAGAAAAATAATTGGCTGAATGAGATGTAATCACTATTTTCGTAGTTAGTCTCGAAAGAGATAAAATATCTGGTTGGCCAGTTTCACTTGAAGATATGAGTTTAGATACGAAATTACTGATAGCTAAAGATTATGAGGAAGTAATCTGTGACGAGGATATTTCGAGGGTGGGTAAGACACATCGAAATCCAGCGTTGACAAGACTGACTCTTCATGCATACGCAAGAAACATCTGTACTTAAAAAAACATACATGCTTGCCGATGTCGCAGAGGAAATGAAAGGGCTATCTATGCCCACGTTTGATGATTATGGAGTGCATTGGAGAAATTTTTGTCATAGATGATATTGAAGCGTGGTCTTTGGCTATTCGCTCAAGGACTGTAATACGAACAGGAAAGAAATGTTGTTTCGTTGATTCTTCGATTAAGGCTTCGTGAACCAGATTCGCTAATTGCCCTCACAGGTGGAGAAATGGCATACACCCGCGAGGATGGAATGAAAATAATCCTAATAGATTGTTTGAGAGACTGATTACATTGTTATAAGTTAATAAAACATATATAGAAAATGGTCATAGAGATTCTTCAAGCAGGTACTGGTGATAGTATTTGGGTTAGTCACAATAAGAAGAATATTGTGATTGATGGTGGAAAATCTACAGCAGCTATTAGGGCCAAGTATAGCAAAATGCCACAGGATGAGATTATTGACCTGCTTGTGGTGACTCATATTGATTCTGACCACATAGCTGGTATCATAGCATTGGTTAAACACATGAAAGAAATTGGAGAGACACATAGGCTGAAACAAGTTTGGTTTAACTTTCCCAAGAAAGAAGAGACAGATGAATATTCTGTAGGCGAAGGAAATGAGTTAACGTCTCTTCTTCTTGAAATAGACGGATTGTTCTGGAATAATAATACTTCCGAGTTACTTGGTTCTACGATAGAGTTTGGCGACATAAAACTGCATGTATTAGCACCTGACCATGATGTTGCATATGAAAATAAGCCGAAAGAACCTGATGAGCTTGGAGTTCGTTCAGATGATTGGTATATTGATTTAAGGACCTTGATTGATAATGTTGATGATGACGATATAGATGAAGGAGGTACCAATAGTCAGTCAATTATAATTCTGGCTGAATGTGAAGGCAAGAAGTTATTGTTACCAGGTGACAGTACCCCTAAGAAACTATGTGATGCGCTTCAGTCTTATAATAAGACTAACGGTACACCTCTTGAATTGGATTTTATGAAACTTCCCCATCATGGGAGTACGCGAAATGTTACTAAAAACATCCTTAACGAGGTAACATGTTCAAACTTCATAATTTCGACAAAGAAGAATAATAAATATTATTTTCCAAATAAAGAGACTATTGCCAAGCTTATTCGCTACAGAGACAGTGCAGATAAGGCAATCAACGTGTATTTTAACTATCAAGAATCTCTTGATGTACTTGGAATAACAGCAGAAGAGTTGACAGAAAATAATATTAATCTCAACGTTTGCAATGAATTCAACTTTTGACATACGCAGTAATTGTGTTAAGATAAAGGCTGACATCAAAGGAAGAGGACTCCAGTTTCGAGGAAGTGGAGTCCTATACCCATTAGATGGAGATGACGAGTATGATTATATCTTTACAGCTCAGCATATTTTTAAAGATACTAGAAAAAAGAAGTTGAATGCTGTTCTTGATAAGATAGGAACAATCGAAATAGAAGTATTTGAGGATGGCCATTTTGTAACCTATAAAACCATTACAAAAGACACTATCTCGAATTCTTTACTTCCTATTGGTGAAGATTTTCTTATCATTAAGATTGACAAGAGCGAAAAGCATTTTACTCCCTTCTTGTTGGCGGATGACCTCATTGAAGAAAAATCCATGCAACTATATGGGGTTTCAGGTGAGGCACAAGATATAATTACCAGACTGGACTGTAAATGTGTAGATAGCAAAGTAGATTTGGTTAATATCACTTCGCATGTAGACAAGATGGACAGTTTACATGGAATGTCTGGTGGTGGTGTTTTTGCCCAGAATCAACCATTGATGTATGGTGTACTATGGAAATATGCTGCGACGGAAGGTGAGTTTCACAATGTAAAGATTACACAGGTATTAGAAGAAAAGATAAAATCACAGTTAACGCTACGAAGATGGAAATCACTTAATTTCATCAAAATAACACAGTGTAAACAAGCAATGGATGTTGTTTACGGTAGCTTGTTCCGTGATGTCAATGATTCAATACTGGTTAACCGTAATAATACGCGGGTCCCTCTAGAGGCAAGATTTGTAATGCCTGACTTTATTGATGAAGTACAAAGCTTATATTCTGATGATCAAGTGAAACCAGAAGAGAAGTTTGTTCTGGCTGATCCGACAAATCTCTATATAAAAAGTAGTGAGATTCAAGAATATAGTGAGCAATATCTTAAAGAATTCTATAGCCAACTGAATAAAACGAGCAATAGAGAAATCAGAATCCCTGCATCAACCATATTGAATCCCAGCAGGAATATATTACTCATTGTGGGAGGTCCCGGCTCAGGCAAGTCTTCTTTGCTAAAGTATCTTACCTTACAACTACTAAAAGGAAAAATGGATATCTATGACGGCTACTTACCTGTATGGATGCCATTTTCATATATGGCAAGGAATTGCGATAGTGATATAAAGAGCATAGTTCGGGATTGGCTTCAAGAAAGTAAGTTATGGGAGAAAAACAGCCATTATCTGGAATATGCATTTGAGCAGCAAAAGATACTATTAATAGCTGATGGAATAGATGAATGGGGTGATGAGCCCTTACAAGCAGATAGAATTATTCGTAAAGTGAAGGCGGAGACAGAAGCTGGTAATTTACTAGCCATTTTTTCAAGTAGGGAATATGGCATTGCGAATATCAATTCTCCCTTCAGTACAAGCGACACATATACAATCGCACCATTGTCTGCGCTACAGCAGGATGAGCTTGTGAAGAAATGCGTTGATCATTATAATGGTCTGGTTCGCGAAACAAAGAGGACAGCAGAGTTCCTATCTGCTAAGTTGAGGTCGCTACATGACGTTGATCGTATGAAAGAGAACCCTATGCTGCTAACCATCCTTATTGGGCAATATCTACAGGGTAACGAACTTCCTCACAACAATATTGCAGCCATGGACTGTATAATGGAGCAATTGTTTGTTAAGCATCAGCAGTCACGCAAGTACCAGGCTTACGACTATTCTGGGTCATTTGACTACACAAGTAACAAAATGATGCTTGGAGTTCTGTCAAAAGAAATGTTTGACTATTACAATGATGGCAGCATGGATAAGACCCAGGCAGAAATACTGCTTAACCAATATCTGAATAGTCAGACATCAGGGCAGGAACTGAATAATGCGCGTATTGTTGATGATTTATTCAGGCATGATACACATCAACTGGGCGTTATAGAGGAAAGAATAGGCTCTCGCATCTCCTTTATCAATAGGCAACTACAGGAATTTATGACTGCCAAATACCTTTCGGTAGATATAGAGAGGGCTAAAGCGTTTATTCGAGATAATGTTTCGAATACCGGGCTACACCAAGTTGTTCTCTTTCTTTTCGAAATGATGCCAGCATCAGCTTTTGTAGGTTTGTACAATATCTTAAAACCTATAAGAACAAACGATTATAGGGATTATTATTTGTATAAGTTGAAATTAGAGGTTCTGGTAAGATCTGTGAAAGCACCCAAATATTTCTTACTCGAAGAAATTGAAGAATACATACAAAGGATTGAGTGGGAATCTGATTATGACTTCAAACATGATTTACTGGAAATCCTGCTCGATGGTTTGTATAATACCTCATTACAGGCTCGTATTGAAGACTTTATTTCCAGATATATCCCTTCGGCTTCCGTATATCATGACATTAGGTTATCTGGTTTGGCACAAGTGGCTAACTTGACGGAAGAAGATCGCCAGTTTGTTGTTTTGACTGTTATAAATGGTGATGTGAGCAACAAAATACTCGCATCTAAGGTAATTAGGAATCATATCGCTGGAGATGAGAAGTTGCTGGAGATGGTTAATTCATATATAGTACCATCAACATTGCCAGAAGTGGTAGCCTTCTTCATTAGAAGTGTTATTGTAGATGGGATAGATATAGATCAGGAAAACGAGCTAATACGGAAAGTTGTGGCAGGTGACATCTTTACTCACTTTTATCAAATGGAGTTTTCTTTATTTAAAGGTGAGCCCGTTTTATCTGATGGAATCCTTGAATTAGTTTCAGAACTACCATTTTCAATTCGAGAGGAGGCTAACCGGTTATTGCAGCAATATTTCCTACAAGACGATGCTGTCATGCAAAAGGCTTTAAAGTCGGTTAGCGCACCCTACAGAGAACAAGGTAGTATTAGCAAGGATATAGCCTGGAAATATCTATTGACATGTTGGATAAATCATCCAAATGTTATCAAGGCCATCAGGGAGGAACTTAATAAGGAATATTCTTTTAATTTTGGGAATGGATATGAATTGTGGGCGATTATTCAAAGACAAGAACTATCTTCTGATTTGCTTCAAGTTATAACCGAATGGGCTGTCAATAGGGACAAAAATCATTTTATGTGGGGTGCTGAGTCCCTCATTGTAAATACCATTGTTAACGATTCTCGAATTAAAGCTAAACTTCTTGAAGCATTAGAGGGGATGAAAAGTTATCAGCATATTGTTGTCCATCCTCTCATCCAAAACTGGGGACAAGATGCTGATGTTATCGAAAAACTTCAGCGATGTCTGGATGAGATGCCGTTAAACCAATCTTCGTGGATAGCAGGATATGCATATGAAATATACCAAGGCAATGACGAACGTATTAAGGCATATCTAGATAAATGTATCGATAATGCGAACAAGGATATAATGAAAGACCGTGCAGTGTCTGTGTATATAGAACATTACAAGGAGGAATTTGCAGAAAGGTACATACCACGGATACTCAATGGCGAAATCTCGATGAGTGACCATATCCTCGGTTCAAAATGGGGCATACTGGAAGCCATTATACAGAATTATTCTGAGCGTCAGGATGTCAAAGAGTACCTTCTGACTAATTATTCTGACGACTATAGATTTGCTGGTCAGATTATAGTAAAATATCATGGTTCTGAGTTAGCCTCTCGAATGCTTAAGAAGTGGTATCACATGGATACGCGTTTAAGACTCATGATGATACATAAGATTTCCAACCTGTCGAGTATGGACGAGCATTTAGAGGGAATGTTACACCTATTCAAACAGGAAGGGAATGCCTATGTCCTTTGTGATATGGTCTTATGTCTAGTTGTTCATTTGAAAAGGACGGGGAGGGATACAGACGTATTCAAAGTTACCGAGGAGGTGTTCGATACGGCTCAGGTGACAACAGAATACACATACAAAATGCGATTCTGTATATATCTAATGTATCATAAGCTTGATGAATATGTGCAGTTAAACTTGAGTTCTGGTGGTAAAGAGTATGAATTTTCCCAGATGCACATTTTCTACAATGATAGTCCATATATTGAGAAAACAATCGTTGATGAGGCTGATTATTTACTTGCCGATGATATGGCTAATTTAAAGAAAATTGTTAAGGAAGACAAGTGTATCTATTCCTATGTTGTTTTCTTCTCAAAATATATTAACACAACATCAGACGCGGCTCGAATCATTGTAAAGTATCTTAATGAAAATAGAGATAATATTGACGATGCAAATATTCTGCTGTTCTTAATGAAAGTGGGAAACCAGAAACAGTTATTGAAAGAATTGGTTATAGCCAATATAGATAATACGAATAGCGAAATGTCTGCGACATTGGCTCAAATCATTGTCACTGAATTTGATAAAGATGAAGATATAAAACAGCTTCTGAAGCTGGAAGAGTGGAAATGGCATGATGATTCCTTTAATAGAATATCAATTAATTGTTCACTCAACACTAACGTGGAAAATTTGAAAGAGATTTATAGCGAGTTAAAAGAGAACAAGTATGAATTGACTAATTGTTATGCCTCATACAACTTCATATTCTCAATGATGGATGATAACAAAGTTGTGGAGAACCTGAAATACTACTTGACCAAACTTCAAGAGACTTTTGTCTATCGAATGATTGTTACCCCCTTGACCATGAGGTTGAAACGAGATAAAGCAACGGCTGATAAACTATATGAAGAACTATTACAGACTGAAGATCCAAGAATCAGAGTGGGCTTCTATTCAGTTCTTTCATCAGCAGGTGTTAAATCGGTAGAACTAAGGGGTTGGAGAGAACATCAATATCAGCATCTTGATGAATATGGACATGATATTGTGTTGAATAGAGATAGGAAGTTGATTGTGATTGTACAATGACAATGACTTAAGATTAGGTATATAAAATATTTTCTTTGTATGATAGCACAAAATCAATTGAAAAAGCCAAGTAACTGGCAAGACTTTGAAAAACTCTGCAAATTATTGTGGGGTGAAATATGGACTTGTGAAGATACAATAAAACGACATGGTTGCCAAGGGCGAAATCAGCATGGTGTTGGTGTATTTTCATATGTTGAAAAATATGGCGGATATTGTGATATTCAATGCAAAGGTAAGGATGACTATGCGAATGCTCAGTTAACAGAAGGTGAGATTGATACAGAAATAGAAAAGGCACTAGGCTTCGAGCCCGAATTAAAGTTGTTGATTTTTGCAACTACTGCGAATAAAGATGCCTATGCTGTATTATAGTGGTTGATTATAATGGCTTATTATCAGTGTTTTATGACTTAAGATATACTGCTCAAAAATCGAAGATTTAACACTTTTCTTCGTTGCCTATCTCAAAACAGAGGGAAAATGGGGAAAATCGTTCTCTTTTGCCCCGAAATCTCCGCTTCGCAAAGATAAGGCATCTCGGGGATAATTTCGCCGATTACGTCTGCAAAATGGAAGGCTGGTTTACGGATTTTCGGGTTGCCTTTTGTGGCTTGGCAAGGGGCGAGTCTTGCTTTGCTTTTGAGGTAGGAGTTGGGATTGTTTTGCAGCCCCCAAAAGAAAGTCGGTAGATATGATTCAGTCTGGCTTTGGCGAAGCCATCTCTTTTTCTCCCTCTGTTAGGTTTACTTTAATGCACGTATATATGAATACGGAGATAAAGTAAAGTTGGTTTCGGTGATTTATACTGTGATTCGCTTGAAAAGATGTCGTGTAATGGGGATGATTCGTTGGAAAAGGTGTAACGAATTCGGTTTATTCGCTTGAAAAAGTGTAGAACTACTGTATTATACTTGCATTCAACAGAAAAACATTAAGCCACAATATATCATATAATATATGAACACGTGCTTTTTTGTTCACTATATGATATATTGAGGCTTTAAAGTGTATTACCGGCGAACCTATGCCTTTCACAAGACAAGGCACTTGTCCGGAGCAAAACCATTGGCGATATGTTCATTTTGGAAAACATATCCCATCTGATTGCAAACGACCTTTGTTCCGTTTATCTCAGCATCAATGTTGGTATGTGAATGCCCATAAACCCATGCGTCAATGCGACTGTCGGCAATAAGCCCACTCAGTTCAGTTGCAAATGCACTATTCAGCACTGAACCTTTATGGTGAGGGGCGACGGCCTCCAATGTGGGAAGATGATGTGTTACTACCACAATGTGCTTTGCGGTGCTTTCAGTTAGACTATGCTTGATGAAATCCAAGCAGAATTCATGCATCTGATTAAACTCCTCAGTTTGGAGTAATTTGCCATTATACATTATTTGCCGAAAGTCGTTCATGCCTTTCCATATAAAATACTCGTCAGAAGGAGAAATCTGAGACCACAAAGTGCTCATGATAAAATCAGTATCATCAATCTTTACTACTTGATTCTGGTAATATCCTACATTCTTCTTGAACATCCAATTCCATTGTAGTCCCTTATCCATCACATCACAATAATTGTAATACTCATGGTTTCCGGGCACAATGAGCACTTGCCGATAATTTACAGCTGCCCATTTCCAAAAATAGCTCAAAGGTGCAACCTTGTTTTTCAAATAGAATATATCTCCGGCAAGAACCAGAACATCGCCAGTTACAGGTAATTCATTATGTTTCATCCACCTGCTGTTATCGCTGAATTCCAAATGCAGGTCGCTCATATATTGTATCTTCATAATCTTTTGTTTATTAATATTTTGTATAAATCAGTTCATAATTCTTTGAATTCGATTCATTGCCAATAATACCCTCCAAGAAAGAAAATTTATTATACAGGAATTGGTAGTGTTCAAGTTCTTCTTCCTCAAAGTCTATGTTCTCATAGCAGTTGTCTATCTCCTTGTTGATTTTATCGTACAAATCGACGGTCGTTTTGGCTATTCGTACTTCCAACTTGGCAATATCTTCTTTATTCTTAGCAATAGCCTTTTTACAATGTTCGATTTCTTCTTTGTAAAAGCATAAAACCTCCTCAAGAAGGACGTTTGTCAGCACACTTGGAGATGGACTACATGGAAGCACAGTCAATTCACGACTTGGGGTAGTAGTAAGATAAAACAATTTACACCCCAAAGACTTTGCAACCTGTTTGTTATATTCATCTATTTCGCGAATGACTTTCATCAAATCTTCTTTAGATTGACTTTGGCATTCTTCATGAGACGGATGCTCTTTCTTTTTCAACAAAGGCATATCTTTGTGTCTTAAATAGACCGTTGTATATTCACTCATACATAACCCTCCTTTTTTATTTCTTATGAAATTGCTCTACTTGTTTTTCAATCATCCTTTTTACCTGTTCAAATGATATGGGTGTAAAGTTATTGTTATCAACCCCTACATCGTATTGCATCGGATAGAGATACTGAAGCCTGGCTGCATCTATACCGGTGTTGTTCTTCCTTGTGTGAACGTGCCCGAATAGTTGCCACACATCTTTATATCCACCATCAAAACATAGAAAAGGATAATGGTTCAAATATATCCTCTGCTTGCCGACCTCTATGTGCATCTGCATTGCCACATGTTCAAATCTGTCAATGTAGCCTTGGCGTA